>DATHPV010000248.1:0-2951 GCA_035483495.1 Puia sp. | reverse complement strand
GGCCTTTTTGGATGGAAAGATTTTCATGTAATAAGCTGGAAAAATAATTTGCATAGTTCTGGATTGCAGGGAGGTCCTGATTTGGTAATTCGGTTTATACTTGTTCTTATTTGTATGATTACAGCCAGAAGTGCCGCTATGGCATTTAATCGTTACCTCGACAGGCATTTTGATGCGCGCAATCCAAGAACTGCTATTCGCGAAATACCGCGTGGAATTATAACTCCTAACAGCGCACTTCGATTTGTAATTTTTTCTTGTATACTTTTTATCATTTCATGTGCATTTATAAATCCTGTTTGTTTTTATCTCTCTCCGGTGGCTTTATTCGTTATCTTGTTTTACAGTTATACTAAAAGATTTACAGTTTTTTGTCATGTGGTTCTGGGCGTAGGATTGTCATTGGCCCCCATTGGGGCTTACCTTGCAGTAACCGGTCATTTTGAATTAGTCCCCCTTTTATTTTCAGGTGCTGTAATCTGTTGGGTGAGTGGTTTTGATATCATTTATGCGATGCAGGATACGGATTTTGATAAATCAGAAAAACTGTTCTCGGTGCCTTCTTCATTTGGGAAAATACGTGCTCTTCATATTTCCGGAATATTACACATTCTCAGCGCAGTTTTTGTTTTTATGGCAGGTTTGATAGGGGGATTTGGAGTCTGGTACTGGATAGGATTTATTTTTTTTGCCGGAATGCTCATTTATCAACATGCGATCGTGAAACCTAATGATCTGAGTCGTGTAAATATTGCTTTTATGACTACTAACGGAATAGCAAGTGTTGTATTTGCAGTTTTTGTAATAACAGATATGGTCATTACTCATAATCATTGATTTGTTATGTCGAGAATCGTAGCAATTGACTATGGAATGAAAAGAACAGGAATTGCAGTTACAGATCCTCTGCAGATTATTGCTTCTGCCTTGACTTCAATAGATTCAGTCAGGATTTTTACTTTTCTCGAAGAATATCTGAAAAAGGAACCTGTTGAGCTAATCCTGATTGGTGATCCTCACAATCTCGATGGCAGCGCGACTGAACTTACTGTTGATGTACACCGGATAATTGGAATTCTTGGAAAAAAATTTCCCCATATACCCGTTAAAACTATAGACGAGCGATATAGTTCGGTCATGGCATCACGAGCAATGGTGGAAATGGGTATGAAGAAGAAAAATAGAAGAGAAAAGGGGGTCATAGACCAGGTTGCCGCTACTATGATGTTACAGGAATATCTCTCTAATTCCGGGGATTAAGGCCAGGTTGACTCTCGCTGTAAGTTATATGGAGATTACCTTTCAAAAAGTTTTAGGCCTTCGGCTTTAAGCTTTAACCTTTAGCTCTTAATTTTGCAACATGATTTTACCGATCGTAGCATATGGGGCAAAGGTCCTGAGGAATCCGGGAAAAAATATACAGGAAGATTATCCCGGTCTCGCCAAACTTATCGAAGATATGTGGGAAACAATGTATGAGAGTAATGGGGTTGGTTTGGCCGCACCTCAAATCAACAAGCCAATTCGTTTATTTATTATTGACAGCACACAGATTTTTAATAATCTGGACGATGACGAGCAGGGAAAATATCCGGATGGCCCTGGATTAAAAGAAGTTTTTATCAACCCAAAAATTGTAAAGTTAAACGGTGAGCTTTGGCCTTACACGGAAGGTTGTTTAAGCATCCCGAAAATCAGAGAAGAAATAATGCGTAACGAAGAAGTAACTATTGAATATAATGACCAGTCTTTTCAACATCACACGAAAACTTTTAACGGGCTAACTGCAAGGGTCATATTGCATGAATATGATCATATTGAGGGGAAATTATTTATTGATTATCTAAAACCTTTAAAACGAAAGTTGCTGAAAGGCAAACTTGATGATATTTCCAAGGGGAAAATCAATGTTGACTACAAGATGAGTTTTTCAGGTAGCCGATCTTGAAACGTAATTCCTCCATTTTTCAATTACCTGCGCCATATCTTCAGGTAATTCACTGTTAAAAAATATTTCCTGCTTAGTCGCCGGATGAATAAACCCAATCGTTTTCGCATGCAGGGCCTGCCGGTTGCAAATAGCGAAACAGTTATCAACGAATTGTTTATATTTATTAAAGACAGTACCCTTTAATATCTTATCTCCACCGTAAGTCTCATCATTGAAAAGTGGATGGCCGATAAATTTCATGTGTACCCGGATCTGATGTGTTCTTCCTGTTTCCAGTACGCATTTTACAAGCGTAACATATCCAAATCGCTCCAGTACTTCATAGTGTGTGATGGCTTCCTTACCATGTTCACCTTCCGGATAGGCTTCAAATAATTTTCTGAAACGCTGATGGCGTCCAACGTGAGCAACAATGGTTCCATCATCCTCCTTTAAATCTCCCCAAACTAAAGCAATGTATTCACGCTTCACAGTATGGTTAAAAAATTGTTTTGCAAGGCTCGCGACCGCCCGATTCGTTTTTGCCAAAACCAACAACCCACTTGTATTTTTATCAATCCTGTGTACCAGCCCGAATCTCGGGAGCGTTTCTTCGGTTATTGTCTTATTTTCTTCGTGTAAATACCATGCAACCCCGTTGATGAGCGTACCTGTATAGTTGCCGGACGCAGGGTGTACAACAAGTCCGGGTGGCTTATTGACAATAAGAATTTCTTCGTCTTCGTAAAATATATTGAGAGACATTTTTTCAGGGATAATTTTTTCCCCGATTTCTTGCCTGTCCGAAAAACATACGATATTATCGCCAGGCCGTATTTTATAATTTGCAGACGCCGTATTGTTGTTCACCAATACTCTTCCGCCTTCGATTGCCTGCTGGACTTTATTTCTGGAGATATTTTCAATTCGTGCCGTCAGAAATTTGTCCAGGCGGATAAACTCCTGACCTTTGTCCACAACAAGATTCAGCCTTTCATATAATACTTCAGAGATGTCTGAA
>DATHPV010000247.1:0-4995 GCA_035483495.1 Puia sp. | reverse complement strand
ATTTGTTGTCACTGATTTCCAACGACCAATTTTAATGGCGATAAATAAAGATGAAGAGTGGAAAAGAAAAAATCTGGCGGCTAACCTACCCACTGATTTTGATCCGTCATTTTGGGGGAATGGAAATATTCTGGATCCGACGGCTGAAGTGAAAAATATTATTGGCTCCATTTCCCCAATAAATACTGAAATGCCTTCGCAGGAAACGGAAGGCTGGGAGTTTGTTAATAAGACATTTTTTGTCTTCTATAAACATGGTGACAGTATTATACTGGTTCCGATATCTAAATGTAATTGGGAGGATAAGCAAACAGGGGGCATGTTATATAAGATGATAACCGGCAATTTTACCATGGAAACTAAATTGACTATCAGAAAAAGGAATAATCCCTTATTGAAACCGGATAATGGATTTCAGCAGAGTGGAGTCATTGTTCGCAGCAACGATGGAAATACCGAGAACTCTCTGATATTTTCTATCGGCACAGGAGGTTCCGACGTGCCAAAAACTTTTCTGCGAAGAACTATAAATGGCAAGACCAAAATCACCGTTGAAAGAACAAAAGATTTTAATGGATGGCTAAGGATAGAAAAAAAAGACAAGGTGCTCAATGTTTACAAAAAAGAAGATGACACGGGAAAATGGATTAAAGTAGATACTTATGAATTCGACTGGCTGAACACAAATTTGCAGGTGGGATTTTCAATTATGGCCAGATTTGCGGGAGATGGGCCAAAACAAAAACCAGATATGGAGGCAGTATTTACGAACATTCATTTAAATAACGAATAGTAGTTAAGATAACCCACATATTACAAATGTTTCTTTGCTAAAACTTCCCATTCTTCTTCCAGACTTAGGTCAGGCATAGAGGTGCCCGCTTTCGCATACCAGTAATTCGCATTGGATATATCACCCTCCACACGATGCAGGTATGCGTGTATTTGCGAAGCTTTTCTGTCGTTCACATCCTGAATCAGATCATGAGCCCCATCCCAATTTCCTTTTCCCGCCCACCAAAGAGCTTGTGCATAAACTGACAATGCAGGGGAAGGTGATTTATCCTGAAAAGACTTTTTAAAGTCGTCCAATGATTTGCGTTCCATTTTGCAAAATTACGTATTGGATATTATTTTGATTGAAACAAATGACGGAGCGGGATAAATCATATCACGAATACTTAAAAAAACTTCACGCTCTCCTGTAGTTCCCTCACAATTCTTATCTTCGGAACCAAAGTGGTTTATGCAAGATCAAACACAAAATCCTCATTCCAGAAAGCAGTTTCAAATTGACCGGCTGGCATTCTTCAGTGATGCTGTGATTGCGATCGCGCTTACTTTGACGGTATTGGAAATTAAAATACCTGCATTTGGCACGAACGTAACTTCTGCATATGTTTTCAAACAATACGGAGGAGCTATGATATTACACGGACTGGAATTGTTTGTTGCATTCTGGACCATTGGAAATTTGTGGATGCGCCATCACCAGTTATTTGAAAATATTGTGGATTACAATGAAAAGATGATCCGGGTTAACCTTATTTTTTTGTTTACGGTAATGTTATTGCCAATCTCTATATCGTTTTTGTTTTCCAGAAACGAACCATACTATTTTAAAATGCTTTTTTATTTTACTAACCTGTTTTTCAGCAGCGCTACATACAGCCTGTTGGTTTATGTTATTTTCAATCCGAAAAAAAGACTTTCAAATCTCACTGATCCTAAAAGACTGGAGGAAGTGAAAGGGAATCCTTATTGGGGTAGTATAGTTTTTTTATTAGCGCTCATTCTTATTATTTTTAACAGGTCCTGGTTCTGGGTTGCTTTTCTAATAATTCCTTTAGCTAAAATTGTTTCCGTAATTCAAACCAGGAAAAAGAACCGAAAAACTTCCACTATTTACATTCAAAACGATGCTGCTTCAAAATAAAAATGCAGTCATATATGGCGCTGGTGGCTCACTGGGAGGTGCTATTGCCAAGGCGTTTGCGACTGCTGGTGCACGCGTATTCCTGTCGGGTCGCAATCTGAAAACTGTGCAAAAAACAGCTGAAGCCATATTATCATCCGGAGGCGAAGCGGACATATATGAACTGGACGGGCAGGATGAAAAAGCAATTGATAATCATATGACATGGGTGCTGCAAAAAGTACCTAAGGTTGATATATCATTCAATGCAATCGGAACCGATGTAAAACAAAATATTCCTTTAACAGAAATGACGCTGGAGGATTTTATGCAGCCAATCAATACGAATGTGCGAACCAGGTTTTTAACGGCCATAGCCGCCGGCAGAGTCATGATGAAACAGCGATCGGGGGTTATTATTTCGCTCACCGCTACCCCCGGTGGAATCGGTTATCCATATACCGGTGGTTTCGGACCAGCTTGTTGTGCAGTGGAGGGATTTTCCAGAAATCTCGCATCGGAATTGGGCGTTTATGGTATACGGGTCGTTAACATCAGATCGGGAGGTTCGCCTGATTCGAAAGTGTTTAGTGACGCCATAAATAAATATCCTGATGAGATGAAAGATGTTCTGCAAAAAATGGAGGCAGACACCATGCTAAAAAAACTTCCCCTAATGTCTGACATCGCAAATACTGCAGTATTTCTGGCTTCCGATATGTCTGGCAAAATAACCGGCGTTACAATTGATGTGACTGCTGGTACCACGGCAGCCTTAAATTACAGGGCGCTATCCGTCTTTTCCAAATGAGAGACCATTCATCCTAATTTCCACGGATTAAAAGTTATTCACGGTTATATTCGTAAGACACGAATATTAGCCATTGAAAATGTTTTTGAACTATATTAAGTCAGCGGTTAAACGACTGCTACGCGATAAGACAAACGCGTTTATCAACATCCTCGGACTGACCGTTGGTATGACATGCTGTTTGCTGATTGGGATTTACATAAAAGACGAACTCTCATTCAACCAGTTCAATATTAATAGAGATGATATCTACAGAGTGAACTGGATTTCCAGGGACAATAATGGTGTAAGTACCGGAGCTTCAACGCCTGTTCCTTTTTCGCAGAATCTTGCAGAAAAAGTTCCCGACATAGATAAAATTGCCAGACTTTATCAGCGGAGTGGTGAAATGGAGTCGGCGGGAACAGCGGGTAGGGAAAGAAGGCGATTTCAGGAGCAAGGGATATATTTTGCAGATAAGGATGTGTTTTCAATCTTTACTATCCAGTTCCGTAGTGGCAATCAGAATACCGCGCTTACTTCTCCTAACACAGTCGTAATAACTGATGAAATTGCCGGAAAATATTTTGGAACAGAAAGTCCACTGGGAAAAACACTGATATATGAAAACAAATGTCCGCTGGAGATCACCGGAGTGGTTAGAAAAATGCCACTTAATTCCGATATCAAATTCGATTTTCTGATATCATTTGAAACGGTGTTTTCCGTGGAGTCACCTGCTTTCGCCGATTTTGTTAGGAACGACTGGACATTTACACCCTGCGAAACATGGGTTCGCTTGCGGCCAACAGCCAATGCAGAGAAAATAGAACGTGCTTTCAATAAACATCTCTTTGAAAATGGCACGGATCGTAACCATAAAATGAATACGGTTCGTTTGCAACCGCTCGAACTAATTCACCTGCATGCCTCTGATATTGTAGGTAATGAGAGTGCCAGTGATATCAGCTACATTTATATTTTTGCAGGTGTGGCACTCCTGATACTCGTAATTGCCAATATCAATTTTATCAATCTTTCCATAGCACAATCTATTTCCAGAATTAATGAAGTGGGGGTACGCAAAGTTCTGGGTGCTGAAAAAAAACAGATTGTAACCAGTTTTCTAAGTTCAACACTATTTACCGGAATTATTGCATTCCTTTTGTCAATTGCCCTTACAGGATTGGTAATGCCAATGTTGAATCTGCTGACCGGCAAACAAATGGACTGGCATTCCTGGATGAACCCGGGAATTCTTTTTTTATTCGCAGTTATTTTTTTTATCAGCTGTGTGCTTGCAGGTCTGTACCCTGCATTTTATATTACGCGGTTTAATACCATTCTGGCGTTAAAAGGAAGGTCCGGTGATCCCCGAAAAAAGAATCGCATCCAGAAGGTATTGCTGGTCACTCAATTTTGCTGTTTCCATTTTATTAATTACTGCAACCGGTGTTGTTTACCAGCAATTGCAATTCCTGCGAAACAAACCTTTGGGCTTTCAGAAACAACAAATGCTCGTAGTTCCGATATTCGGATCAGGGGCATTCAGCTATGGACAGAAAGTGGATTCCTCTGTAAGAAGGCGGATGAATAATTTTTATGATGCACTGAGCGGCTATAGTAAAATAAATTCTGTAACTGCATCTTCAGAAATGCCTGGTCAGGGATTTTTGAGAGGGCTGGTAGTGCCAGAGGGGAGAAGTGATCAGGATAATCTATTTGCTCCATGGCTTTCTGTAGATTATAATTTTATCAGGACACTGAAAATGAATATCGTTGCCGGACGTGATTTTTCAAAAACCCAGGGCACCGATTTTCTGAATGCTTTTATTATTAACGAATCCGCTGTAAGATCATTTGGATGGCAAAGGCCTGAAAATGCCATTGGTAAAACCTTTATAAGGGGGAAATTATCGGATGGAAAGAAAGGGCGGATCATAGGCGTGATAAAAGATTTTGATTTTAATGCACTCAATAATCCTATGGAACCATTGGTTATGGATGTGAACCCTCCAAGATTTACAGAATTTGCAATCAGCATTCATCCCGAAAATGTACCGGAGACGATTGAAGTAATAAAGAAAACCTGGGAAAAGATTTTTCCGGAACGTGTATTCGAATATAGTTTTCTGGAAAATGATATTAATGCGATTTATAAAGACAAAGAGAATTTTAGCAAAATGACCGAATGGTTTGCAGCCATTGCGATACTTCTTTCCTGTTCAGGCTTGTTTGGTTTAGCGCTTTTTATGGCATTGAAACGCGCGCGCGAAATTGGAATTCGTAA
>DATHPV010000246.1:0-4392 GCA_035483495.1 Puia sp. | reverse complement strand
GGGAATCTATTTCAGAGATCGTAGCTGTTGATATATCCGAAGAGAGTATTTCGTACGCGCGCACACGATATAGTCATTCCAAAATTAGATATGTCCGGGATGACGCATTCGGATTTTCTGACGGAGAAAAATTTCATTCCATTGTAACGCTTGAAACCATTGAGCACTTAAACGATCCTGCTGCGTTTGTAAAAAAAATATTCGACCTGCTTCATCCGGGTGGTATTTTGATTGTATCGGCGCCTGTAACTCTTTCAACCGACGTAAATCCTTATCACGTAAATGATTTCTCGGATAAAACTTTTCGCGGGTTATTTACACCATATGCGTTAGCTGCAAAAGATTCCCTTCATCAAACGCAGCATGTGAGTCTCAGAAACATCTTCGGGAAAACCAAGAATCCCCGGACAGAAGGCATGAGGGAAAACCTGGGCTCCTATTATATTTCTCATCCTAAAATGCTATTTGCGAGAATCAGGTCTGTTTTGATAAATGGCTTTACCAATAAATATACGCTCCTCGTTCTTCAGAAAAGGGAAGTAGAATAATTTTTTTCTAAGTGATAATATCATTCACTCTGATCTCAAGCTCGCAGCAGGATTTGCAATTGCCGCTTTGATTGCCTGGAAACTTACTGTTGCAATAGCTATAAGTATTACGCATAGAGAACCCATCGCAAAGACCGACCAGCCCAGCGTAATTCTATAGGGATAGTTTTGCAGCCATTTACTTGCAGCCATCCAGGTTAGTGGGATGGAGATCAGTAAGGAAACAGAGACCAGTGCAAGAAAGTCTTTCGATAAAATGGACACGATGGAATTCACAGAAGCCCCCAGCACTTTGCGGATGCCGATTTCTTTGGTCCTTTTTTCAGCTGATAATACTGAAAGTCCGAATAGTCCGACACAGGAAACAACAATCGTCAGCAACGCACCAAACAACATGATCTGTTTCCACCTGGCTTCTGATTCATAGTTCTTTTGATTTTCAAGATCCTTGAAATTATAACTGTAAGGACTAGCAGGAAACAATGTTTTGAATGTCTTTTTAATATATTGAAGAGTCGCTTGTCTGCCCTCCTGCTTTATTTTAATGTAGGCAGTTCCCATCCAGAAACTGGGCAGCTTCAGAAAAACTTTCGGTTCTATTTGCTGGCTCATGGGTTCAGCATGATAGTCTTTTACAACTCCGATAACACTGTATTTTTTGTCCCAGAAATCAACTTGTTGTCCGATGGGATTTTTCCAGCCAGCCTGTTTTACAAAGTTTTCATTCACCATCACTGAGTGACTGGAATCCGA
Organism: Puia sp.; assembly: GCA_035483495.1. Classification (GTDB taxonomy): domain Bacteria; phylum Bacteroidota; class Bacteroidia; order Chitinophagales; family Chitinophagaceae; genus Puia. The sequence continues at coordinate 3,091 of DATHPV010000246.1, read as the reverse complement.
GAACATATCCCCGGAAAAATTTCTTCCATTCACCAGCGGGATTTTCAACAAAGGCAGGAAATTCTCGTCGATTGTTTCATATGAAAACTGTATGTCTTTATCGCCATTCACTTTCCCTGATGTGCCCGAATACCAGGTGTTCTTGGCCGTCATATCAACAATACCGGGATATTTCAACAGTTCTGCTTTCAGTAATCCGGCTTCCTTTTCATTGAGGCCCATCTTATTCACCAGGACCAGATTGCTATCGTCATAGCCTAATTTCTCGGTTGTGAGAAAATTAAACTGGAAAGAAATGATTAGCGTGGCCATGATCAGAAATGATGCGAAAGAAAATTGCAACACGACCAGCGACTTCTGCAAATAGTTTTTTCCCGCCAATTGAAATCTCCCATATAGTGTTTGGGCGGGATTGTATTTCGACAATACGATGGCCGGATAAAACCCGGCGAGCAAACCTGTGGCTAAAAACAAAACTATATAAGTGATCAGCAGTTTGGCGTCAAACAAATAAGAAAGTTTGAGCGCCTTGTTTGACAGATCACTGAATATCGGCAGTAACCAACTTACCAGAACGATCGCAAAAGCAAATGCAATAAAACATAACAGAAATGATTCACCCAAAAACTGAGCAATGAGTTGCCCTCTGTAACCACCAGAAATTTTCCGTATGCCAATCTCTTTTGCACGGCTCAGAGAACGTGCCACAGTCAGGTTGATGAAATTGATACAGGCGATTAGCAAAATAAGCAGTGCGATACCAGAAAGGATATAAGAATAAACGGGGTTGCTGGCATCGGAAAGCTGATTGGGTATTTCTCTATTTAAATGTATATCTGTAAGCGGCTGCAGTATATAGGTGAAATTGGATTGGGGATCTTTATTTTTCTTAATTAAATCCGCCGCGTCCGCCTCATAGGTTTTCTGCATCTTGGCTTCCACAGACTTTGCATCGGCATTCGGGGAAAGCATTACAAATGTTCCGAGAAAGAAACTGCTCCAGTTTTCGACTTTTGCTTCTTCTGCGGCGGGCACGTTGATGGGCAGTAAAACATCAAATTTTATGGAAGAATTCTGCGGACATGTTTTCGAAATACCGGTGATCGAGTACGGTTGAAAAACATCATTGTTTTTAATCAGCATTGTCTTTCCCAACACATCAATATTTCCGAATTGCTTCCTTGCCATATCCTCAGAAAGAACAACGCTATGCGGATTGAGTAGCGCGGTTTTCGGATTGCCTTTCAACAAGGGAAAACTGAAAACGGAAAAGAAATTAGAATCCACATAAGTTACTCCTTGGGAAACGATGTCCGTTCCATGTTTAATATCGAGATGGTACCCCTGATAACGCACGAAACCTTCTATCTCCGGAATGGCAGCTTTAAATTTCGGGCCTTGTGAATAACCGGAAACACTTAGATAATTCGAAAACACATTTGGCCCATGATTAAAATGACCCTTCGCTACCACCAGATAAATTTGTTTGGCATTATCATGAAAACGATCATAACTCACTTCATCCTTCACGTATAAAATGATGAGCATGGCACAGGCAAGACCGATACTGAGCCCACCGATATTTATAAATGAATAAATTTTATTATGAGAAAGATTCCTGAGCGCTGTTTTGAAATAATTTTTGAACATATGCTGAAACTGGGTTCGTTCAATTATTACTAAGGAAATGCCAGAATTCTAAAGGATTATGAATCAGCTATCTAAATAAATCAGTCTTAAATGCACGACCGGTATTGATACGGAAATGTTCGTTTGCGATACAGGGTAGTCGAATTTTCGGATAGTTAAACTAAATGATATATTTATAAAACCGAATATGCGCCGACTGCATGGAAAGTCAATATAAATATCTTGGTTATTTTTTTCTTGTCTTTATTGTTTTTGTAGGGCTGGGATTTTATTTCCCCTACTTTTCATTGTTCCCGGAATTTAAATCCGTATCGGTAACCGTCCAAATTCATGCGGCCGCATTATTACTTTGGGTTGTTGTTTTGATAACGCAGCCCTTCCTAATTAGCTACCAAAAATTCAGGGCGCACCGGCTGGTGGGAAAATTTACCTATTTCTTAATGCCCATAATAATAATCTCTTCTGTTGGAGTACTGAGACAACAATACTATGAAGGACTCGAACAAAAAATGACGGCTACGACCAGTTTCAAAACACTATTTACTTCCGCGGGCGAACTATTTTCTATTATCATCTATTATTCGTTTGCCATATTCAATATATGGAAGGGAAATGTTGCGTACCATATGCGTTATATGATTTGCCTGGCTTTGGAATTTATTCCTCCGTCTTTCGGGAGAACATTGGGGTACTGGTTATATATGAGGCAGTATTATACTTATAACATTTCAATATTACTTTGCATGGTAATACTGATTTCATTAATCATTTATGACAGGAAAAGGAATAAGGATTACAGGCCTTATGTTTTTGCCTTGTCGCTGTTTTCAATAATACAAATTGTATGGTATTTGCTGGGCCATCCGATATAAAGGTAATTCCGGTAATGTCTAATTTTGATATAAAATCAATCGACGACGATATGACCATCATTTCCAAGGAGAATAAAATACTCACACTTATAAATGTATTTACCGTAGATCCTGCCAATCAGCAAGAGCTGGTTGAACTGCTGATTTCAGCAACAGAAATCAGCGTTCGAAAAATGCCTGGATTTATTTCTTCAAGCCTCCATCGAAGTATAGACGGAACGAAAGTTACCATGTACGCACAATGGCGGAGTCTGGAAGACTACCAGAAAATGCGAAATAATACGGACGCAGCTCCTTATCTGGAGAAAGCACTTACCATTTCGAAATTCGACCCGGGGATGTATGAGGTTGTAGAAATATTTTTGCCGTAAACTTAATTGATTTACCCATGATCTCAGAAAAAGGATTTGCAGAAATGGCTCTTTCATTTCACGGCGCGGAGTCAACACCTCATTTCGAAAGAACGGGATTCAGGGTAAAGGGAAAACGCATGTTTGCCACTTACCTGGATAAAGACAATACCGCTAATATTTTCCTGACACCAAAAGAACAAAAGCTGTTTTGCAAAA
>DATHPV010000245.1:0-3398 GCA_035483495.1 Puia sp. | reverse complement strand
TATTTCACTGGTGCTACATCCCGTATTTAAGGAATGGGCCTGGATGAAATTGCAAGGGAAACGCTCGCGAAACATTTATTCGCATTCAGCGGGAAAGACATTCCGGTTGAACGCCTGCCTACCGGAGGTGTTTACCAGTGGAAACGCAAGGGTGAATTCCATCTCTTCAATCCGAACACTATTCATTTTTTGCAGTATTCCACCCATATGAACGATTATGCTTCGTTCAAGAAATATTCCAAACTTGTAAATGACCAGATGGAAAAATCTGCAACCATTCGTGGAATGTTTCAATTTAAAAGAAATCGTCCTTCTATTTCTTTAGAAGAAGTAGAACCGGAAGAAAATATTTTGAAAAGATTCGCAACAGGTGCCATGAGCTTTGGATCAATATCCCATGAAGCTCATTCAACACTTGCCGTGGCGATGAACAGAATCGGTGCAAAAAGTAATACAGGCGAAGGTGGAGAAGACGAATTCCGTTTTGATAAACTTGAAAACGGTGACTCCATGCGTTCTGCTATTAAACAGGTTGCATCTGCACGATTCGGCGTTACCAGTTATTATCTTACCCAGGCAGATGAGTTGCAAATAAAAATGGCGCAGGGCGCAAAACCCGGTGAGGGTGGCCAGTTACCCGGACATAAAGTGGATGACTGGATTGGTAAAGTGAGACATTCCACACCGGGTGTAGGTTTGATATCTCCGCCACCGCATCACGATATATATTCCATTGAAGATTTGGCGCAGCTAATTTTTGATCTGAAAAATGCAAACCGCGCTGCCCGGATAAATGTAAAACTTGTTTCCAAAGCAGGAGTAGGAACCATCGCTGCAGGCGTAGCCAAAGCAAAATCGGATGTGATCCTGATTTCAGGTCATGACGGTGGTACAGGAGCTTCACCGATCAGTTCTATAAGGCATACAGGACTGCCCTGGGAATTGGGGCTGGCTGAATCGCATCAGACATTAGTTAAAAATAAATTACGCAGCAGAGTAGTGTTACAGACAGACGGTCAATTAAAAACCGGTCGTGACGTTGCCATTGCTACATTACTCGGTGCAGAAGAGTGGGGTGTGGCTACGGCTGCACTGGTGGTAGAAGGCTGTATCATGATGCGAAAATGTCATTTGAATACCTGTCCGGTGGGCGTCGCCACGCAGGATCCTGAATTGAGGAAACGTTTTACCGGCAATGCTGATCATGTAGTGAATCTGTTTAAATTTTTAACCAGGGAACTGCGCGAGATTATGGCGGAACTTGGTTTCCGAACAATAGAAGAAATGGTCGGTCAGGTAGAATGTCTTGAAGTAAATGGCATCCATAAACATTGGAAAACGAAAAAAATAAATCTGTCTCCGATTCTTTTCAAGGAACCCACTTCCATGTATACGGGTATATATCACATGGAAGATCAGGACCATGGTCTCACGGAAGTGCTGGATTGGAAATTACTCGAAGCAGCAAGACCAGCCATAGAATCTGGACGAAAAATAACCGCTGATTTTAAAGTGAAGAATACAGATCGTACGATCGGTACCATTCTTTCCAATGAAATATCGAAAATATTCAAGGGTAAAGGATTACCCGCAGATAGCATTCATTTCAAATTAACCGGAACGGCAGGACAAAGTTTCGGTGCCTTTAACACAAATGGTGTTACGCTCGAACTGGAGGGCGATGCGAACGATTATTTTGGTAAGGGTCTGTCAGGTGCACGTTTGATTGTTTATCCTGCACATGATGCGGGTTTTGTTCCGGAAGAAAATTTCATCATTGGAAATGTTGCATTTTATGGTGCCACCTCGGGAGAAGCTTTCATAAGAGGCAAGGCAGGTGAACGTTTTGCTGTTAGAAATTCCGGCGCAAATGCAGTAGTCGAGGGGATTGGCGATCATGGTTGTGAATATATGACTGGAGGAAGAGTCGTTATCCTTGGTTCAACGGGTCGGAATTTCGCAGCCGGCATGAGTGGAGGAATAGCCTACGTGTACAATGTCGACGGCAAATTTTCTTCTTTGTGTAATGTAGATATGATCGATCTGGATCCATTGGATGAAGGTGATATTATTGAAATGAAAGAAATGATTTCCCGGCACTATATGTATACCGGCAGTACCGTAGCAAAGTTTGTACTGGATGATTTCGAAAATCAATTACGCAATTTTGTAAAAGTATTTCCTAAAGACTATAAAAAAGTATTGTCTGAAAAGAAAGCTCGCGTAAGTGTCAATTCCTGATTAATAAATATTAAGAATTTAGAAATGGGTAAACCAACAGGGTTTCTGGAATTTAAACGTGAACTACCTACCAAACGACCGGTTCTGGAAAGGAGAAAGGATTACAGGGAATTTGTCAACATGTATGAGCCGGAACAATTAAATAAACAGGCGGCGCGCTGTATGAATTGTGGTATTCCTTTTTGTCACAATGGTTGTCCACTGGGTAACGTTATTCCTGAATTTAATGATGCGGTATATCGCAAAGCCTGGCAGGATGCTTATGATATTCTGGTCACGACAAATAATTTTCCTGAATTTACCGGCAGGATTTGTCCTGCACCCTGTGAAACCAGCTGCGTACTGGGAATAAATCAGCCAGCCGTTACGATTGAAGAAATCGAAAAACATATTATCGAAATTGCATTTGAAAAAGGATTTGTAAAAGCTAAACCACCTAATGTACGAACAGGCAAAAATATCGCGGTGGTTGGCTCAGGACCAGCAGGATTGGCTGCTGCTGCCCAGTTGAATTCGGCGGGGCACACAGTTACTGTTTTTGAAAGGGATGATGCGCCCGGGGGACTTTTGAGGTATGGCATCCCTGATTTCAAACTGGAAAAATGGATTATAGACAGGAGAATAAATATTTTAGAACAGGAAGGAATTGTTTTTCGATGTAATACCAATGTGGGTGTTGACATGAGTACGAATGAACTCATGCGGGATTTTCACGCAATCGTATTGAGTGGGGGATCGACTATTCCAAGGGATCTCCCAATACCCGGCCGCGATCTGAAAGGAATTTATTTTGCGATGGATTTTCTCAAGCAACAAAATTTAAGGGTTAGTGGCGCGCCGGTTTTGACTGAAGACGTATTCGCAACCGGCAAAAATGTTATCGTCATAGGTGGCGGAGATACGGGTAGTGATTGCGTTGGTACTTCCAACCGCCACAATGCAAAACAAATAACACAATTTGAACTGCTGCCACAGCCGCCGAAGGAAAGAACATCCTTCATGCCCTGGCCCACTTATCCCATGATTTTAAAAACAACATCTTCACATGAAGAGGGATGCGAACGGCAGTGGGCCATGGCAACTAAGGAATTCATTGGCGATGAACAGGGAAACCTGAAAGCACTGAAAATTGTCCAGCTTGAATGGAAACTCACGGA
>DATHPV010000244.1:0-4833 GCA_035483495.1 Puia sp. | reverse complement strand
TGCAAGTTTTTTACTGGCAAAATCTTTAGCAGCTTTAATAAAATGAACAAATATTGGCTGTGGATTCTCCACTGAACTTTTTAATTCGGGATGATATTGCACGCCTATAAAAAATGGATGCCCCGGTAATTCAACAATTTCTACCAGTCCACTTTCCGGGTTTTTTCCACTCGCAATCATGCCTGCGTCTTCAAACTGTTGGAGATATTCATTATTAAATTCATATCGGTGACGATGTCTTTCAGAAATCATTGACTTCCCATAAATTGTTTTCGCCAGCGTTCCATCGTCAATTGCACACGGATATGCGCCTAGTCGCATTGTGCCACCCTTTACGGTAATTTTTTTCTGATTTTCCATCAGATCGATAACCGGAACAGGCGTGTCTGCCTGCATTTCCGTTGAATGAGCTTTTGTTAATCCAAGTATATTCCTCGCAAATTCAATAACCGCCATTTGCATGCCCAGGCAGATACCAAAAAAAGGCAATTGATTCTCCCGCGCGTATTTAACTGCCGTAATTTTACCTTCAATTCCCCGATGGCCAAATCCGGGTGCAACAAGAAGTCCATCCAGGTTTCCCAGTTTCTCGGCAACATTGTCCGGGGTGATCGATTCACTATGTACATTGAGAATTTGCACCTTACATTCATTCATTGCACCAGCATGAACAAATGATTCAAGGATAGATTTATAGGCATCCTGTAATTCTATATATTTCCCGATTAATCCTATTGTGACTTTCGACTTGGGATGTCGAAGTTTATCCAGGAATTCTTTCCACTTTGTAAGCTCTGCTTCAGGATAATTTGTAATATTTAATTTTTTCAGACAAATCAAATCCAGTTTTTCCTTCATCATCGTTACAGGAACTTCATAAATAGAGGAAGCGTCAGCTGCTTCGATCACGGCTTCAAATTTCACATTGCAAAACAGCGCAATTTTTTTTCGAATCTCAGACGAAAGGGGCTCTTCTGTTCTGCAAACAATGATATCCGGAGTTACGCCTTCCTGGCTCAACATCCGTACGCTATGTTGTGTAGGTTTTGTTTTTAATTCCTTTGCAGCTTTTAGATAAGGGATCAGAGTGAGATGAATTACAACAACATCTTCTTCCGGTAACTCCCATTGTAACTGACGAACTGCTTCTATGAAAGGAAGAGATTCTATATCCCCGACAGTGCCTCCCAGTTCTGTGATAATAACATCATATTCATTTCGCTGACCCAGGAGAAGCATTCTTCGTTTTATTTCGTCAGTAATATGTGGTACTACCTGAACAGTTTTTCCGAGATAAGCTCCTTCACGTTCTTTATTGATTACTGTCTGGTAAATTCTTCCTGTCGTTACGTTATTTGCCTGGGAAGTAAAAATATTCAAATACCGCTCATAATGTCCCAGATCCAGATCTGTTTCAGCTCCATCTTCCGTAACAAAACATTCTCCGTGTTCATAAGGATTCAGAGTGCCGGGATCCACATTTATATATGGGTCAAATTTCTGAATCGTTACCCTGATGCCCCTTGCCTGTAATAATTTTGCAAGGGAGGCTGCAATTATTCCTTTCCCCAAAGAGGAGGTAACACCACCGGTAACAAAAATAAACTTGGCCATAATATTTAAATTAAGACAACTAAAAGCTCAATAAAGTACAATGATATGACCTGTTGAATTACAGATGTAAAACAGTAACCAGAAGGTCATGTAAAACTACGGCAATTTTTTTAATCCTCCGAAAGTGGGTCAGCAGATTGTGGATAAATGAAAAAATAAGAGATAGTAATTTCTACTTGATCAGGTGTAAAAGCATTTCAGTCATCACCGCATTATTTTCGATAATAGGTCTGTGCAGGGTTGTTGTTTTAATGATGGGTGTAAATACGATTTCAGGAGAAGGTTTTACAGTGTTCCTGATTTTGGCGGCATGAAATAGTGCAATAATGAGTATTTCAGCAACTAATACGTAATGGCTCGGTTTGGTTTTCATGGTTCGGATATTAGCAACCCGACTGCTAATCTGGTAAGGGTTCCTACTTAACGGTAAATTTCCTCCATTATTTTTATAATTGCAAACATTATACGTTTTATTTAGGTTTATGTTCTCGCAATTGTTTGATTATCAATGTAAATTTTAATCCTGCCCGATCTTTCGATAGCTCGCTACGAGACCTTTTATCAGTGAGGAACTGAATCCCTGATGCTCCATTTCATTCAGGCCTGCGATGGTACAACCCTTTGGTGTGGTTACTTTGTCTATTTCCTGTTCCGGATGAGTTTGTTTCTTTAAAAGGAGTTCTGCCGCACCCTTTACGGTTTGGGCAGCTATCAGTGATGCCGTGGCAGCATCAAACCCAATTTCAATCCCACCCTGTATATTAGCTCTTATGTAACGCATTGCAAAAGCTGTTCCGCAGGCACCCAGTACCGTAGCAGCATCCATGAGTTTTTCGTCTATTTTAACCGCGCTGCCAAGTTGATTAAAGATCTCGACAATCTCCTGGAATTGTTCATTACTCACGTCTTTTGTCGCCAGGCAGGTCATACTTTCACGAATGGCAATAGCAGTGTTCGGCATAGCACGAACAATCGGAACACCCTCAGGAACCAGCTTTGAAAGTTGTTGAATATTAACGCCTGTTATAACAGATACGAGAATATGTTTCCCTTTTTTAATATTGCCTTTAAGCTTCGATAGTACTTCATCAATTTGAAAAGGTTTAACAGCAAGTATAATCAGTCCGGCGTAGTTCAGTGCGTCTTCATTGTTTGCGCTTACCATTACACCTTTTCTCTCCAGGACCTGAAGCTGATCCACAGAACGGCGCGTGATCAGAATATGGCCCGGACTAATAAAACCACTTTGAATTAGACCTTCCGCAATGGCCATACCCAGGTTACCGCCTCCGATTATTCCGATTTTATTGATCATTATCTAAAAATAGTTATTTGATAAAAGATATTCCTGAACATAGTCTGAGATTCCCGCTTCCAATGAATAAAACGATTCCGTATATCCGGATCTTATTAGTTTTTTCATTTGGGCTTCTGTAAAATACTGATATTTATCCCTAATATCCCTGGGCATGTCGATGTACTGGATTTTTACATCCTTCCCCAATCCTGAGAATGTCGCTTTCACAAGATCTTCAAAGCTTCTTGCCTTGCCTGTACCCAGATTAAATAATCCGCTTTCCGGTACTTTTTTATATTTTTCCATAAACCAGAAGCAGACTTTCAGAATATCTTTAACATAAATAAAATCTCTCAGCTGCTGACCGTCTTCAAAATCGGGGCGATGGGACTTAAATAATTTGACAGTCCCGGTTTGATTTATCTGATTGAATGAATGCCAGATTACACTGGCCATTCTCCCCTTATGATATTCGTTAGGACCATACACATTAAAGAATTTCAGGCCTGCCCAAAATGGCGGAGAACTTTGTTGCAGAATAGCCCATTTATCAAATTCGTTTTTTGATATTCCATATGCATTCAGTGGTTCCAGGCGAAACGGGAGTTCATGATCATCATTATAACCGAGTTGTCCTGAACCATACGTGGCAGCAGACGAAGCATAAACCAACGGGATTTGTTTAATCATGCAATAATCCCAGATATGTTGGGAGTACTCAAGATTTAATCTTTCATGTACTGCATAATCAAATTCAGTAGTGTCAGTTCTTGCACCTAAATGAAAAACAAAATCAATTTCCGGTTTATTATTTTCCAGCCATTGAAAAAAATCATCTCTCTCAATCTTTTGAGAGTATTTTTTATTTTTCAGATTGTTTACTTTGTCGACCCGATTAAACTCATCGACGAGTATCAGATTATTGTATCCTTTATGATTCAGGAAACCCGTTAGGCAACTCCCTATAAAACCGGCCGCGCCGGTAACCACAATAGCGGAAGATTTCGTCATGCTTCAACAATTGATTCCATTTCTTTTTCTATGGCAGTTTCATATTCATATTTCCATTCCCTGATACTGCCCCATTTTTCTCCGTCTATCTGCACTGCAGAACTGGTTACTACCCCTAATTTTTCCATTGAAATGCCCTCCATAAATTGTAGAAAAGCAACTTGTTTTTCTTTCTTTACAGAAATCACAATCCGGCTTTGAGATTCTCCAAACCAATATGCGTCACGACGGATTTTTTTATTCTGGCATATCACATCAAATCCAAATTCCTTATGAAATCCGCTTTCTGCAAGAGTAATAAATAAACCACCTTCGGACACATCATGTGCTGATTCAACATATCCGTTCTGAATACTATTCAGAAGTTTTGTTTGTAGAAGATATTCTTCTTCCAGATCAAAATAAGGTGCCGGACTATATTCCACTCCATGTAAAGCATGGAGATAGGCCGAGGAATTTAAGTCGTTTCTCGATTTGCCAATCAGATAAATGATATCACCTGGCTGTTTGAAGTACATCGTCATTTTTTTTTGTGTATCCTCCAATAATCCCACCATACCAATGGTGGGTGTAGGATAAACAGCTCCTTCAGGATGCTGGTTGTAGAAACTTACGTTGCCTCCCGTAACCGGTGTATCGAATTTAACACATGCAGCCCCCATGCCTTTTACAGCATGTACAAATTGAAAGTATACTTCTGGATCATAAGGATTTCCAAAATTTAAACAATTCGTAACCCCTAATGGCACTGCTCCTGAACAAACGAGATTTCTTGCGGCTTCTGCAACAGCTATCATGGCTCCTTTAAAAGGATCCGCTAAAACATACCTGCTGTTGCAATCGGTAGTCATGGCAATTCCTTTACTTGTTCCCAGAACTGAAACGATCGCAGCATCAGAGGGTTCATTCGT
>DATHPV010000243.1:0-8604 GCA_035483495.1 Puia sp. | reverse complement strand
CTGACAGGTATGTTTACACGCAAAACCTTTTTCCTATTGTTCAGGGCGGAATATTTGGGGATCTCCGGCGAGAATCTTGTGCCTATATAAGTTCCAAAAATACAGTTGGAAATGCCATTGGCGGACTAAGCGTAGGAGAACCGGAAGAAGAATTATATTCCATGACAGCTTTATGCTGTGAAAATCTACCCGTTGATAAACCCCGTTACCTTATGGGAGTGGGCACACCCTGGAATTTATTAGAATGCATAGGACTTGGGGTTGATATGTTTGATTGTGTGATGCCAACCCGAAATGGAAGAAATGGAATGTTATTTACAACGAGGGGTGTGATTAATATCGACAATAAGAAATGGGAAAATGATTTCTCTCCGATTGATGATGGTATCAATTGTTCTTTCAGCAATTTATACAGCAAAGCTTATTTGCGTCATCTGATTAAAAGTAAAGAGCTAACAGCTCTAACAATTGCGAGTGTGCACAATCTTGCTTTTTATCTGCATCTTGTTCAGCAGGCCAGAGAACATATATTAGCAGGCGATTTTTCTGTATGGAAATCGCGGCAAATCGGAATCTTGAAAGAACGGCTTTAATGGGTTATAGGTTATGGGTTATGGGTTATGAATTGATCTTTAACTCATAATCAATAACACATAATCCATAACCAGATTAATTCGCTTTCCATACATTATTACTCTCATCAATATCGGGCAACATTCTGTCTGGATCCAATGTAACCATTATGATTTTACGACTGGAAGGATAAAATAGTTTCCATTCTGGTCCTCTTTGCCAGATTTCAACTGGCAGATTGATCCTTGAGATTTTGCCACCCTCTTCTTCTACTTCGATGGTCACCGGCATCGGAAGTTTTTCACGGTTTTGCAAGGTTATCAGTGCTCCGTTTGCCGGATTGGATTCGGCATATTCCACATTTGTTACAGCCAGATCCAGTTTCCAATTATTAATAAACCATCCTCTCCAGTACCAGCTGAGATCTTCACCACTTGCATTTTCCATGGCATGAAAGAAATCCCATGGAGTCGGATGTTTATATGCCCAGTTTCTGATATAATATCTGAATGCAGAATCGAATCGTTCTTCTCCGAGAATATCATACCGAAGCAGCTCCAGGCCCATTCCTGGTTTATCATAGGCATTTATGGACAGATATTGTTCGCGCGTTACTTCCGGAATAGTCATAATTGGTTCAGAAGTCGGCTGAAAAAAGCGGGCAGCCCTTTCAGGATATTGGTGTTTTGAAGCAAATTCGCCATGATTAAAATCTTTATCAGCTACCGAATTGATAAAAGTGTTGAAGCCTTCATCCATCCAGGGATATTTCCTTTCATCGCTGCCAACAATCATCGGAAACCAGGTGTGACCGAATTCATGACTCGTAACACCCCACAATTGTCCTCCTCTTGCTAATGCGTGACAAAATACAATACCCGGGTACTCCATTCCGCCTACATTCCCTGCAACATTTACTGCATTGGGATAGGGATAAGGAAACCATCTGGCAGAATATCCTTCAATCGCGCCCTTTACAAATTCCGTTGATCTTTTCCACCCTGAATCACTTGCTGATTCGATCGGATAAACCGACATGGCGAGCGATTTCTTTCCATCCGGAAGATTCATTCGCGCAGCGTCCCAGACAAAGGCGGACGAAGATGCAAAAGCTATATCGCGTGCCTGTTTGCATGTGAAATGCCAAACAAGTTTTGCTTTCGATAACCTGCCTGTTTTATTTAGTACTTCGTTTTCCGTACGAATCATGACTGTCTTGTCGCTGTTTCTGGCAGCCTCGAGACGTTTTATTTGTTCAGGTGTTAATACTTCTGATGGATTCTCGAGTTGCCCGGAAGCAACAACCAGTTGATTGGAAGATGTGGTGATTGTAAAATCATAATTTCCATAATCCAGGTAAAATTCTCCTGCACCCAGATATGGAATGGTGTTCCAACCCAGCACATTATCATATACGCACATGCGCGGATACCATTGCGCGATGGTATATATCCAGCCATTTGTTGTTTCCATCCGTCCCATACGATCTGTTCCATGTTCCGGAATTCCAAAGTTGTAAACGATATTTATTTTCAAAGAATCTCCTCCTGATTTAAGTGCTTCGGGAAGAAAAATCTGCATGCGGGTATCGTTAATTATAAAATGAATCTGCTGTTCTTTACTCTTATAAATTACCGACACAGACTGGATAGTATAACCACCACTAAAACCTGGATTCGCATAACGGCTACCACCAACCGGAGTTGTAAGTTCTCCCCGCGAATCTGATTTATAAATATTCTGATCCAGTTGCAGCCATAAAAAAGGTAAAGATTCCGGGCTATTATTTTTATAGCTTATCTGCACATTACCGGAAATCGAGTGATTCTGGTCGTCCAATGTAACATGGATATTATAATCCGCTTCATTTTGCCAGTATTTTGGGCCGGGTGTCCCCGCCGCAGTTCTAACTTCATCTCCAAAAGCCGGATAGAAGATCGGCGCAAAAGCTTCATGCTGATCATAATTTCCGTTGGCCTGGGAAAATCCGGTGTGCGCAATGAACAGGAACGAAACGAATGACAATAAGATTTTCTTAACAAGCATTAAGTTGATTTGAGGCCGCGAAGTTAAACGGTAAAGTCATTCTAAAAACACTAAAAGTGACAGGTGGTTAAGATCGGAAGAACTAATTTGCATCCTTTGAAAGCATGAAAAAACTGGATTGGTATATACTCGGGAAATTTCTGACCACTTTTGTGTTCACCATGCTCACAATTACTGTAATAGCGGTGGTGATCGACACGAGTGAAAAGGCGGATGATTTTGTGAAATCAGGACTTAGTACCTGGGAATTAGTAACTCACTATTTTTTTGGATTTGTGCCTTTTATTATGTCTATGATTTTTCCGTTGATGGTTTTTATTGCAACCATCTATTTCAGTTCAAAAATGGCATCACAGTCCGAGTTCATCGCAATACTGGCAGGTGGAGTCAGATATAACCGTATGCTCCGGCCATATGTTATAGGTGCGGCCTTGCTTGGAAGTTTTTTTTGGGTGGCGAGCCAGTACTGGATTCCCAAAGCAAATGAAATCCGGACTAATTTTCAGTCTACCTATATAGATCCCCACAGCACTTATAACGGGGATCCTTACCGGTCGAATAGTTTTTATCTCAGGGTAAATTCAGAAACCTATGTAGGACTTCGCTATTACGATACGGCTCAAAAAAGAGCTGGGGCATTTTTTATGTCGAAAATAAAAAATAATCAGATCTACTATAATCTGCGGGCAGAATCCATGAAATGGGATACGGCAAAAAAGAACTGGATATTATCAAACGTTGTAGAACACAGCAATGACGGCCTAAAAGAAACTGCACGGTTGATTCCCACCATGAGAATAAACCTCAATGTAAAACCGGAAGAACTCAGGAGGGATGACTATCTGAAGGATAAATTTACTACCCCCGAGCTGCGACATTTTATTGCGTTGGAAGAAATCAGGGGTGCTGAAGGTTTGAATACTTATAAGGAAGAAAGATATCATCGCGATGCGACCCCATTTTCTGTGGTTATCTTAACTATGATGGGAGCTGTGATTGCCACGAGGAGAAACAGGGGAGGAAGTGGTGTACAAATAGCCATTGGCCTGGTAATGGCAGCTATTTTTGTGATCATGGATAAATTTTCCGTGACCTTTGCAACGAAAGGAAATTTTTCTCCCATGCTTGCCGCCTGGATTCCTAATATCATATTTAGTTTTGTTGCATTTTGGCTGTACTGGAGAGCACCCAAATAAGTATTAGTCCACAGTTAATTTTCAATATTCAGTTTCAATCATTTGTTCCAACACGTTTCATGGTTTAACTTTAGCGGCCTATACCAGATCATCCTTTAAACGCACGGTATGCCCATCAAAGAAAAGTTTAAGGTCATAGCAGATAGCCTGAATACTGAGATTAAAGAGATTCTTAAAGATCACGGCTCGAAAAAGATAGGAGAAGTTACTCTTTCTCAGATTTACAGCGGAATGAGGGGCATGACCGGGCTTGTTACGGAAACCTCATTACTCGATCCTCAGGAAGGCATACGATTTCGCGGTTATTCCATTCCTGAGATTCAAGAAAAACTTCCCAAAGCACCGGGATGCAGTGAACCTCTTCCGGAGGGATTATTCTACCTGATGCTATTGGGGGAACTGCCCAAAGAAGCGGATGTAAACGAGCTAACGGCCAACTGGCAACGCCGCAGCCATGTTCCCAATTATGTTTTTGATGCGATTGAAGCTCTTCCCGTTTCTTCACACCCCATGACCCAATTCGTGGTTGCGATCATGGCTCTTCAAACTGAAAGTCAGTTTGCAAAAAAATATGCAGAAGGACTTAATAAGAAAGACTATTGGGAAGCAATCTTTGATGATTCAATGAATTTGATTGCAAGGCTTCCAAGAGTCGCCGCTTATATCTATAGAAGAAAATATAAGAATGGCGATCATATTCAACCCAACGGCCTACTGGATTGGGCAGGAAATTTTGCCCATATGCTGGGATACAAAAATGAAACTTTTCATGAGCTGATGCGGTTATACATGACCATTCATGCCGACCATGAAGGCGGAAACGTAAGCGCACATACTACACATTTAGTCGGGTCTGCTTTAAGTGACCCATATCTCAGTTTTGCAGCGGGTATGAATGGACTCGCGGGACCACTTCACGGTCTCGCTAATCAGGAGGTTATTAAGTGGATTCTGGAATTACGGGAAGAATTGAATACTGAACTACCCACAAAAGAACAGATCGTTGCTTATGTGAAAAAAACTTTGAACGAAGGAAAAGTTGTTCCCGGATACGGTCATGCAGTACTGCGCAAAACAGATCCGCGATTTACAGCACAAATGGAATTCGGAAAAAAACATTTACCCAACGATTCGCTGGTGAAAACTGTGTGGAATATCTATGAGGCTGTTCCGCCTATTCTTCAGTCTCTCGGTAAAATAAAAAATCCATGGCCGAATGTAGATGCACACAGCGGCGCACTGCTCGTACATTTTGGATTGGTCGAATATGAATTTTATACCGTATTATTTGGGGTGAGCCGCTCGCTGGGTGTGCTGGCAAGTCTTTGCTGGGATCGTGCACTGGGTTATTCACTCGAAAGACCCAAGTCTGTTACTACAGAATCCGTTAAGCGGTGGATTGAAGGAAAGGAAGAAATATGGGGGGAATAAGTTTAAACAAAATATACATTACCATTAGTTAGAGTTTAATTCTCACAATGTGGAAGGGTGAAATTGCGGATATGTAGAAATGTGAAAATGAAATATTGAATTGAATTTCTAATTTTATTTTTTCATCCGCTTCAAATATTTTTCCTGGCTGATATGATAATTTTGGATATGATGGCAATAATTTGTTTTAGTTCATCGATCAGTTCATGTTGAAATCCGAAATTATTCATCTTTTCGCAAATCGAAAGCCAATACATAGTTTCACTTGCTTCCTTGGAAGCAATTTTCATTTTATGAATAAAGTCAGACCTGCTTTCAGCCTGCTGCGCTTCTGAAACGTTCGCGCCAATTGCCATTCCGCATCTCAATAATTGATTGGCAATCGCAGTTTCTCTTTTGGAAATAAGTACCTCACAATATTTTTTAACAGCTACAGAAAAATCGATTGTTCTGAGAAGGATGATGTTTTCTTTCATATTCAATAATCAAATCTTTTTGAAGATTAATATTATTGAAAATAGAATCGGCAAGGTGGGTGATTTAACCTTGACATTTGCCAGATTTTCGCATTGAAAATTAAATTTTACACTTCATTTTCACATTCACACATTCCCACAATTTCACCCTTCTACATTATGAAGAACGAAATGCTGCTTACAGCGCTTGAAGAATGTCATTCAATATATCCTCTCTGTGTTCCAAACCACAGGATATGCGTATGAGCCCTGGCGTTATATTCACAGCCAGTCGTTCTTCTTCTGTTAACTTGGCGTGCGTAGTGCTGGCAGGATGGGAGGCAATGCTTCTTGTATCACCCAGGTTGGCAGTCCGGGAAAGCATCTTCAGATTGTCTAGAAATTTTCTTCCACTTGCCAGTCCGCCTTTCAATTCAAAACATAACAATCCTCCTCCGTTTTTCATTTGTTTTTTTGCTATCGCGTATTGCGGGTGGGATTCAAGAAAGGGATACTTAAGCCAGTGTATAGAACTGTGATTTTTGAGTTTGTCTGAAATATAAAACGCGTTTGACGCATGACGTTCCATTCTTACTTCCAGTGTCTCCAGACTGCGGCTGAGAATCCAGGCATTGAAAGGAGAGAGTGAAGGTCCCGTGCTGCGGCAGAATAAATAAATCTCGTGAATAAGTTTTTTGCTGCCCAATACAATACCTCCCAGTACCCGCCCTTGTCCGTCCAGCCATTTGGTAGCTGAGTGCACCACCAGATCTGCTCCGAATTGAACAGGCAGTTGACCAATGGGAGTTGCAAAACAATTGTCGACGCAATATATAAGATTATGTTTTTTAGCGATCTCGCCTGCAACCTGCAAATCGATCAAATCAAGACCGGGATTCGTTGGCGTTTCCAGGTAAATCATTTTTGTATTCGGCCGGACTGCATCTTCCCAGACCGTGAGATCACCTGCGGGCACATACGTGAATTCTATCCCGTATTTAGGTAGAATTTTTGTGATAACAGTATGGGTACTTCCAAAAATGGCATTACAGGAAATCAGGTGATCTCCCTTTTTTAAAAATGTAAGCATAGATGCGAATACTGCACTCATTCCGGATGAAGTTGCAAATCCTGATTCCATGCCTTCCAGAATGCACATGCGATCAGTGAACTCCTGAACCGTAGGATTCGAAAATCTGCTGTAAATATTGTCATCCGTTTCATCTGCAAATGCGGCCCGCATTTCTTCGGCACTGTCGAAACTAAAACTGCTCGTAAGAAAAACCGGGGAAGAATGTTCCATTTCGTTGGTCTGTTCCACGCGCGTACGTATCATTTTGGATATCGGATCCAGGGACATGTTTAACCTATTTAAGATATGATATTAATTTCCCACTTTATGTCACAGCCGGCACCCATTAATGTTGCGGCTACGGAGCAATATTTTTCGATAGACAAAGAACAGGCGCGCCTGGCTTTTTCAGGATCTATAAAACCCTTCAATTCAAAAATCAGGCTGACTTCTTTCCAAAGAGTGGCTTCCTTCCCGGATTCTCTTTCCCCATCTATCAGGATTCGAAAGCCATCCACTGTTTGTTTTTGCTTTTTAAGAATCGAGATAATGTCTATCCCGCTACAGCCTCCTAATCCCATCAACAGCATTTGCATGGGACGGATTCCATAGTCCTTTCCGCCACTTTCCGGACTCGAGTCCATTTTTACAGTATGACCAGTAGCATCCTTTCCCTGAAATCCAAAGTCATTGTTCATCCGGGTCACTTCAACATGTACCATAAAAAGATTTTTGCAAAGGTAATTCATGCATGCCCTTATTTTGCATCCATAAAATCAGAAACCGGAGCATGGAGGAATTTTTACATGATCACCCCTTTCCCCTGGAAAACGGACAGACATTACCGGCAGTTCGCGTAGGATATCATACATACGGAAATTTGAATGCTGCGGGTGATAATGTTATCTGGATTTGCCATGCTCTTACTGCCAATTCCGACGTAATTCGCTGGTGGCCCGGTATGGTGGGTGAGACTCACTTTGTAAACCCTGAGAAATACTTTATTGTATGTGCCAATATCCTGGGCTCCTGTTATGGCAGCTCCGGCCCCCTGAGTGAGGATCCCACTAATGATAAAACCTATTATAGTAGTTTCCCTCCGGTAACCATTCGGGACATGGTAAAAGCACATATTTTACTGCGTAAGCACCTGGGGATAAAAAAGATTCGTCTGCTAATGGGTGGAAGTATGGGTGGATATCAGGTTTTAGAATGGAGTCTCATGGAACCCCGGCTAATACATGAACTTTTTCTGATTGCTACTTCGGCGGCAGAAAGTGCCTGGGGAATTGCTGTTCATACTGCACAGCGCCTGGCAATTGAAGCTGATCCTACCTGGATGGACAGAAATGAGGAAGCAGGTGCCAAAGGTCTGCGGGCGGCACGCGGTATTGGAATTCTAACTTACAGGAACTATGCAATTATGAAAGAGAAACAATCAGATCCCGAAATAAATAAGCTGGATAACTATAAGGCTTCTTCCTATATATCTTATCAGGGAAATAAACTCTCGCGTCGTTTTAATGCTTATAGCTACTGGCTGCTGACTAAATCCATGGACAGTCATAATATTGCACGTAATCGCGGCGCAGATCTCAAAAAAATACTCGCCGGTATCAGCCAGCGCACGTTGATTGTAGGCATTACGAGCGATATTCTTTGCCCTGTAGCAGAACAGGAATTTCTGGCTTCAAATATGCCAAACGCTAAACTCGTAATTATAGATTCACTGTACGGCCACGATGGGTTTATGGTGGAAACGGAAAAAATCGGACACTGCCTTGAAGAATGGATAGTGTAGGTATTTATGAGTTATGAGTTATGAGTTATG
>DATHPV010000242.1:0-2958 GCA_035483495.1 Puia sp. | reverse complement strand
ATATCTAATTTCGATTAAGGCATCATTGACGTCGATTATAAAAATCTGTCTTTAAGCTTTAAACGTTATGTTTTGAATTTTAAAATCTACATCGTTCAGAAAGAGTCAGTTTCATTTGGTTGTTTTAATTATTAGTCTATTAATTAAGTAGGCTAAACAGGCATTATTTTACTTTCAGTTTCCTTCATGAAATCTTTTGCTTTAGCTTAAATTAAATATGAAATACCTTTTACCAATGTGATAACACTGGTAATGACTACCATCAGGCCTACTGCCACGTACATAGTCCTCATGGGTATTTTACCAACAAGGCGGGCTGCAATGGGCGCTGCTATAAGTCCACCAATAATGAGTCCGGCAACATCCGTTATAAAAAACGTTTTCAGGTAGATAAAAAATGCTATTGAACTCGCAAGTACAACAAAGAATTCTGCGAGACAAACGGAACCGATCACGTAGCGGGGATTTCTTCTTTTCGATATAAGTGAACCTGTGACTAATGTACCCCAACCGCCTCCGGCAAACGCATCCATAAAACCTCCAGCGGATGCCAGCCATCCGGCTCCCTTAATTTTATATTGCAGATTTTTTTTTCTGAATGCTTTTTTCACAATGAAATATCCCAGGTAAAGTGTGTAAAAAGAAAGCGGGATCCGTACATAAACGGAATATTTTTGTCCATAATAAGCGAGAGTAACACCAATCAGAGCGCCGATAACACCGGGAATGACAAGTGTTCTGAATAATTTTTTGTTGATATTTCCAAAACGATGGTGACTATATCCTGAAACGCCACTGGAGAACACGCGGGCAGTATGCACGCGACTGCTCACAATCGCCGGATTTACTCCATTAGCAAGCAGGAAAGTTGTTGAAATCGTACCATAACCCATCCCCATTGATCCATCTACCATCTGAGCCAGGAATCCTGTTAATAACATCATCAGAAATGAAGGCAGGTTTATATATTCAGGAATTCTTTTTATTCCCGAACCGATATCACGCAGTGGAAAATAAGAAAGTATGGCATGACCAAGCAGCATGAATAAAAAAGCGAGAAGACAAAACAATACGATCTTTGTCCAGTTTTTGCCAGCAGGTTTGTTAACCTCTTCAAGCTTTTGTTTTTTGGCACTCAGTAATTTGGTCAGGTCGTCGAGTTGCCGCACTTTCTCCGCGAAATCGCCTTTCAGTTCCTGACGAATGGAATGCATATTTTGAATAACTCCCTCTATCTCATCGGGAATCAGTTCATTTAACTGTTCCTTCATTCTTTTAGCGATGGTCGGAGATTTTCCATTGGTGGAGATGGCGATCTTCAAATTGCCTTTTTCAACTATGGAGCCCAGATAAAAATCACAAAGTTCCGGTGTGTCAGCTACGTTTACAAGTAACTTCTTTTGTTTTGAAAGCACTCTGATATAGTTACTGACGGCTTTGTCGTTCACTGCTACAATTACAATTTCCTTTTCGTCCAGATCTTCAGGTTCAAATGCTTTTTCAAAAAGTTTTATTTTAGGATATGAATCTGCGAAGACTCTTACCCGATGAGAAATTTCCGTCGCAACTACGGTAACTGAACAGGCCGGTGCATTTGTCAGGATTGCCGTCAGCTTTTCTAAACCTACATAACCGGCACCAACAATCAGGACTTCCAGATTTTCAAGTTTTAGAAATACTGGAAAAAGGTGATTCTTGTCCACCTCATTCACTAACATGCCTGGTACTTTATTTTCACTCATTATTCAGCTGCCTGTGACTTTTCGAATTTGCCTTTGTTAACCATCATTGCGAAAATAGAACAATCTCTATTAAACTAGTAGACTTTATGGATTTATTTTAATTATTTGTCATTCTTACCAAAATAAATTGCTCTAAAAATTACAAATAGCTATTTAAAGCAATAATCAATGATTGAGAATTAAACCAGCTTCTTCCTTAAAGCAAAATCCCCAAAGGATTCATTAGATATTCGTTCTTTTGAGAACTGGGAAAAGAGTATATCGAGTTCCTGTAAAATAGCCGCTTCATCCAGACTTTCTTTATATACTTTATTAAGGCGCATGCCGGCATGATCGCCCCCCAGTTGAAGATTGTACTTACCCAGTGCGGTGCCAATAAATCCAATCTCGGCGATATATGATCTGGCACAGCCATTAGGACAACCGGTCATTCGTAATATGATATCTTCTTGCCCGAGGCCGTATTTTTTGAGCAGCGGTTCAAGTTTACTAATCAGAGAGGGCAGGTATCGCTGTGCTTCGGCAAAAGCGAGCGGACAGGTATTCAACGCCACACAAGCCATGGAATTTTTCCTCAAAGAAGAAATGGAGTCGGTATATTCTTCAATCTTGTATTTTTTTAGGATTTTTTCGATGGTAGCCTTGTCATAGTCATTAATATCCGAGAGAATCACATTTTGATTAGCGGTAAATCTGAAGTTAAGTTTCCTGGTCTCCGCAATTTCGTATAAGGCTGATTTCAGAGCAGTCTTTTCATCATCGGTTACGCGGCCGTTTTCAATAAAAGGTGTGTAGTACCATAATTTGTCACTGTTTTGAAACCATCCATAAAAGTCCTTACGTTCAGTGAACTCATACTTTTTTGCCTTTTCCAAAGGAAAACCTGTTCGGGCAGCAATTTCAGTTTTAAACCATTCAACCCCCATTTTGTCAACAGTATATTTCAGCCTTGCGAGTGATCTGTCAGAACGGTTGCCATAGTCTCTCTGAATGGTCACGATTTCATAAATCGTTTTCAGAATTTTTTCTTCACCACTCACAAAACCTATTACCGTAGCCAGCCTGGGATAGGTTGCGGGGTTGCCATGCGTCGATGAAAGTCCGCCGCCTATAGCAATATTATATCCAATGAGTTTTTTGTTTTCAACAATAGCAATCAGGCCCAGGTCATTTCCGAAAACATCCACGTCGTTATTGGGCGGAATAGCCAATGCGA
>DATHPV010000241.1:0-11006 GCA_035483495.1 Puia sp. | reverse complement strand
GTTGATGGTTCTTGTGGACAGAGGAGTGGAGCTATGCAACTGATTTTTTTAAAACAGTTCATTCCATACATCTTTTAGAATACAGGCCCGCGATTCTAAAATATTTAGGCCTGCCGGCAGGCTACCGGGTACTCATCGACGATAAAGGTTACGAGGACATTTGGTTTGATGCAAATTTATTGTTGGTTTAATTTGATTCGCAAGAAGACTACACTTCCATTATAATGACCGTCATCAAGAGAAAAGTTTTGATTTGTTTTTAAAGTTACAGGCACTGTCTAAATAAAAATCATAAAGCAGGTTTTTGACAATGCAGTCTTTACATGCAAAATATTAAGTACATCCTGATTTGAATAAATAAATGAAATTGCATTTACAAGTGATGAAATAATTCAGGTATATCCAATGAGTTAATTAATTAGTATTCATGATTGTCTGCAGAATTTTGAAATCTTCGGAACATAATTATTCGAGTGGGAACGCCGAAATATTTTTTATGTTTCTAAATAATTCTTCTAAGGGTAAACACTTAGATTTTTTAAAATAACAATTCAATTTTTTTCTAAGTAAAAACACTTAGGAAAAATAAATATCTACACATCTGATCGAATTGATTATTCTTTCACTTACTTTCAACTAACGATTATAGTCACTTCTTTTCTTTCGTTACCCCAAAAAGTGCTGCTGGTTTTTGAGTCCTTATTCAGATAAAACATATACCCTACGCAGACAATAATTTTCCTGAAGAATATTTTTCAGAATTTCTTGTTACCTGATTAAAAATTCAGATTCACCAAAAATGAATGATCGAACATGAAAAATAAATTTCCTATTCTCAAATTCTTTTTCTCCCTGATTTTAGTTTTACCACTGTCACATTGCTTGCAGGTTTCGCACTATCCAACTACGGGTCCTGTTACGGTAACAATAAATAATATTTTTATCAACTGTCATAACCCGCTTTCAAGTACAAAACCCATAACCTATTCTTTAACTTTTACTGTATATTATTACGATGGAGGAAGACAAATACCACTAACTCCAATAACCGTTTCTTCAGCCAACACAAATCCTTCGAGTACAGTTACATTTACTGCTCAGTTTCCTAATGATGGACGTCCTACCTCGGTCACATATGATATTTATGGCACTCAATGTTCCACCTGTGCAGCGACTCAATACGGTTTCAATGATTATTGTTATCAAACTCAATCACTTAGCCCTCCGCTTGGAACATATGCGGCGAGACCAGTAATTCATTTTGTAGGGAATGAAGTAGCAGGAGTATATAATTTGGCGCCTACTGTTACTTTTAATGCACTTATGATACCATTTGGAGAAAATGTCGCAAACTCATGCGGTTGCCTAGTACCAAACAATTAGAAAAATATGAATAATTATAGAATTAGAATAATACAATATTTCTGTCTAACAGTAATTTTATTGAATTCAAACTCTTGTGAAAAGATTGAACTTCACAAAGTAGATTTTAGCAACATGAAAGAATTTTCTGTTTTGACTTCAGGCGACACCTCCACTATATACAGCTATGTTTGGCTCAATGGCAACCAAGTCATATCAGCATTGGACAGCAACTTTAGAATTTCAGCAATGGCTGCATTTACGGATACCGTTACCAAAAATTTAGTCCCAATGAATGGGCTGACAATTAATACCAGATCAGTTCTGCCCAACCCAGATCATACATACTCATTTAATTATAGCGATACATCAACCTATTTACAGGAAGGATTAAGTCTTTATGGAACCAATGTTAAGGTAAAAATTACAGGAAGCTCAAGCGCTGATACCATTACGAAGACAATTTACATGCCCAAAAAAGTGCTTAGATATACCAGCGATTTCCCATTGGGTCAATTAAATATTGGTAGCAACTTGACTTTGAACTGGACACCTGATCCCGCATGTACCTGGGGAAATATTTCAATCAATATATTTTACAAGGGTGTAGAAAGTCGCTTTCTGAGCGATTCAACCCTATCCGCTAACGACACAACTTTAAGCTATATTGTGGCAGATAACGGGAGCTATACGATAAGTTCTGCTGATCTTCAAAAATTAAAACGAAACTCATTAGTTACTCTTACGATAGGCAGAGGTTCTCTAATACAGGCGGTACTTCCCGTATCGTTGAAAAGAGTTTTTTACTATGCCACTTCTGCAGTAAGCACCTATACCTTAACATTAATTTGTAAGGCCAACTGGCAAAATACCGGTTTAACGCAATGCCAGGTAAACGGGAGTGGATTTAATACAGGATATCAATTAGTACAGCAAAAAGATGTTGCTCCCTGCAGTCCAACTTATAATCAAACGCAGTGGGTCACCGGCAGCTACAATGTCTCAGCCTGTCCTTTACCAGCATCAATACAGGGCTATGACAGCAAAACCATAAGTTACAGGGTAGTTCTTACCAATACATCGACCAACACCGTCTATAATTTTACGTTAAATGCCAATACAAATTTCTATTATAGTGTGGGGCAGATCCCCAATGGAAATTATAATGTTACATTTACTGGCATGGGTCAGCCCACAAATAGTACTTTCTATGCGAATGGTTATACACAATACGGATTAAGTGCAAGTTTTACCAACATACCGTTTACAGCAACCAGTAACATTAATGTCCATTGATGCCTGTAAAATTTTATTATTTGTCTTTTGTTTTTCCTTTTTTGTAAACATAGCCAATGGTCAGTTCACTTACGGTTTAAAAGCCGGGGTTAGCTATTCAACAGCAATAGTTCAGGGAAGTGCAAATCCATATGCCACTGGTTTGCTTGCGGGTTTTACCAGCGATATTGAAGTAGGTAAACGTTTTTTTATTTCACCCCAGTTATATTATTCTCAAAAAGGAAGTTCCACCTTTGATGGTTACATTTTCAGGATTAATTATTTAAACCTGCCTGTTTTATGTGGCTACAGGATGACCAGCCATCTACAGGTTCTGCTAGGCTTCGACCTGGGTATATTGTTGAATGGTAAATATGATCAGGGAGACACTACTTTTTTAACCACCAGTCAATTTCAAAGGATTGATCCCGGGCTGGATGCAGGTTTACGATATCAATTTGACAGATGGGGTGTTGATTTTAGTTTCGTCAGAAGTTTAATAGGCATCGAGAAAACTATGCAGACTACCTACTTCTACAACGCGCTGGGAATGGGATTCCCGCAAACTTATACTGTTCCTGAAAGTGATAAAGCTAAAAACCAGACTTTTGAGGTAAGTATATATTATTTGTTTGGAGGAAAGTAGTTGTTTGGCGGTCCCGCAGAACGCGGGAAGACGGCATACAAATCGAAAAGGTTATTTAAAAATCCGCCTCATAACCATGCCCGTTCTTGCCATAGAAAACCAACCACTTTGCGAGTGAATAAACAATATGAAGTTGCCATTTAATGCTGTCTTCATCCGTTTCAGGGGGCATTCGCTGCTCCTTTAAATATCCCAATCCATTTTCCTTTGCAATTTTGTCAGCAACATTCATAAGCCTGTTTCCATAGTCCAAAGTCTCGTCGGCGAGTTTGGAATTCCATGCTTCATTAACTAAATTCTCTCCTATCAAATTGATACAATCCTTCAAAAATTGTCCCCTGAAAACATTTTTATCCTGACCCATGGGAATATACATGGGGACACCATCCTGCTCTTTAGCCAATTCAATTACATAATATCCCTGGTGTTCCGCGATGAATTCAGACTCGGATAATTTTTCATCAGTTTTAATATATTTCTCTTTTACCCATTCATCAGCTTCACTGTCCCTGCCAACCATCGGAGCTTTGATTGTTTCGTAGGATGAAATTTGATTGGCGAATCATTCTTTAAGAAGTTCATCCCTGCCGGGTAATTTTTTACCTTTTAATTTGTCGATAAAACTTAATTGCCGTTTATCTTTTCCTTGAATAATTCCGAATATTTCAATAAATCTTTCTTCAAAACCAGGTTTTGGTTTTCCCATTGGTCGCATGTCCAATCCCATGAAATCTGAGTTTTAAAATTATTTAATTACGGATATTGATATCAGGACAAATTAATAGATTTGGTTTCAATCTTCCCACTAAAAACCGGAAAATTTCAAACAGATATTTTTTTTGTCAACAATTGTTTTTTATGATTCATAAATTATAATACGGTTTTTTTCTATTTAAATGACTATTAGGAATGGCATGGAGCTGCGGGTAATGAGGGTAAAAATAGTACGGAAAGTACGCGTTTTGCGTACTCGAGATATTTTCGCTTTCACTCAGAAAAAACCGAATACCTTTAAATCTGACTATGGCTTCTCAGATATATAAAACTCTGGTCCTCTTCACCGTTTTATCTTTTCCATATCAATGGGTGTTTTCTCAATCAGCTTCAGAAAAGCTAAATTTTAAAACGACCAATGGCCTGAGCGTAAGCGTTCATAATGATGCCATTTTTGTGGAAAACAAAAGACTGTACGATCTGCATCTCCATAATATAATTTATTCCAGCAAAAGGAACAGATTGCTCGAAGATCACGGGACTGCTTTTTTATTTCTTGAAGATGATGGCAGTCCAAACCTGGACAGGCTTCTTGCTTTCAGGATTGCTGCGGGTAAGGTTGATTCGGTGGCTGATGCCATCAGTTCCGACATCAGGGATATAGATGGGGATTCCTATCTCGAGTTCGGAGGCCGCGATTTGAATGAGGTGCATCCCTCTGAAGATTCCATGTACTATATCCCATTTGACTTTTATGAAATCAGGAATGGTAAAATTCAATATGATTCTGCATTTAGCAAAGCGAAGGATATTTGGGTGAATGGTGTTTACCTTTCGGATTCCCACAACCCAGCCGATTTTACAATTTTAAAACCCGGAATCAAGTCTGCATCCAATATCCCCTTGAACAATCCTCCCATTCTCAGAGAAAGGATTGACGGCCCGGCGAATGTCCGGGATAAGATTAATGGCAAGATCTTGTTTCGCCTGATGGATAATGTTCCGGTTTTCACAGCTGATTCATCCGGAAAATGGTTCAAGATCGCCCTAGAGGTTGACCTCTCGGAAGATGAATATAAATCCCATTTTCTTGCAAAAGATACCAGGATATTCATGAATGGAAGAGAGGTAGGAAAGACCATGGACAGGCTAAACCTCGAAGATGTTTATTCTGACACCACATCTGCAGGATATAGAGGATATAACGGCCAAATTGCCGGATACACTTCCGTAAAGAATATTAAAGAACAATCGCTGCCTGAAAACTGTCTCTGCCAACTCATCGCGCAAAATAACACACTGACAACAGAGAAAGCGAAAGATTATATTGTTGGCTTTCGATTTGCGGAGGGAAGAAAAGGAAGGTTCAAAGATTTCCAGCTGGATGACGGGTTTGTTGAGGGTCCCTACATGATGCTAAGACTGGACTTGATTTTTTTTGAAGACAAACTTATCGCCGTCGTTCACCGTAGAAATCTTGTTTGTCAGAACAGGCCGGTAAAACAATTAAAGCGCGGATATAATCTTACAATTGTTGGCAACCAGAATCCCGCTTTGATTGAAGAATTCATAAAAGAATTCAATTCATTTATCACTCATGCCGATTAGGCAATCAATCCTGGCCTCAGGTCAATAAAAATGGAGGGCGGGTAATGCATCTAAAATTGATATGAAAAGTACGCGTTTTGCGTACTTAAAAAAATTTTCAATTTCCGTCAGGGATCGAAGCGGCATCTCCCGCCTTCGGCGGGAATACAGCGAAGAGCCCGGTCCCGCGGGACGCGGGAAGACGGCGAAGGTTTTATTTTAAAGTCTTCCGCAGAAAAATATCATCTGACGTATTAGGAATTCCATCAATGCCAACGGAAAACAATGTGTATTTTTCTTCCTTTCGGATATAAAAGAACTCTGTTTGCTTAGGTATGGCACCATTATGACCTGACAGCGGGTCATTGATAAACAACTGAGGATACATTTTCTTAAGCTCTGTTAAGCTATCCGGATATTTACCTGTTTTTATTTTATAAACTTCAAGCTTATTCGCAATATCATCCATGAGATCCGCAGCCATTACAGAATACATGGTTCCGGTCTCTTTTCCGTACACAGCGTCCTTTTTCATATTGTTCATATCTACATTCATCAAAAAAATTCCAACACCCGTTAAAATTAAAATAAGCAGAAATAATTTCAGATCCTTAAACTTAAGCAACGCATACAAAGTGAGGATAAGACCTATAATAATCCCAAATGCGGGAATAACACAAAGCAGGCTTAAATAATAATATTTTCTAATTCCTTTCGATGAATAAAAGCCGGTTTTGGTCATATTTATCTCTTTCAATAATAAATACTTTTTAATAGTAGCTTGGGATTATTTAATAATTCACAAGACTGGCAGTCTATTCCATTTACAAATATCAAATACAAGTTTTCTCCAGTTTTAAAAAATACAATACCAGTTGGAATCTTGACTCCCTCCTCGGGGCTTTCCACTATAAAATCTACTGAACCACTCTTTTTATAACTGACAATTATATGATCCATATTCATTTTACCTGTAATCATATGTTTAGACCGGAAAGTAGTGGAAGGTGAATCAACATAAAATGTCATCATTATATTCTCCTTATCCGGAACGATATTATCCGAATAAGTAAACCTGAGAATAGATTTTACAGATAAAGTCGTGGTCCCGGATATCGGCCTACGAATTCCCTTTCTGTCCTGACTGATAAGGCTATCCAGGTTTTTATTTGCTAAGACACTTATCTTATAGACCAATAAATTATACTTATGATCATATTCAAAGATCGAAAAAGAGTTTCTGCCTTTTATCGAATAATTTTCTTCCAGGATTAGTTTCGCTTTTGCACTGTCAGTAAAAAGTTCCGCGTAATCAGCGGGCGGTGTAAAGGATACTTCCGGATAACTATTTTTGAAATCAGGGTGCCAGATAAGGAAAAAAGTAAGAATCAAAAAGATTGAAATAAAACTCCAAAGGGCGACCATTTTTATTTTTCGAATCACAATCTTGATTTAGTTATCGCCAGAATCATTGGTAATTAGTTTTCGAAAACAATATACAATTAACCCTGTATAATGTATAATATAAGGGGAAACCCTTATTTCATATCAGTATTAAATTGATGAAACGCAATATTTCTTTCGACACCAAAATATTCGTGTCCCAGAATGGCATTAAGAATAGCTGTATTTCTGTAGGGACCTAAACCCAGATCGCCTGAGTTGAAGCCGTGAGAATGCAGGTCAGCGTTTTGGACGAAGATGGAATTGTTGTTGTCGACAGAGTAGTTTTTATTGACTTTGTAGAATGCATTTTCGTTCCAGTTGATCAGGTGGCGGATGGGTTGTAGGAATTCAGGGATCTGGTATTTGTATCCGGTTGCAAAAATGGCGGCGTCAGTTTCGTGTTCAAAAAAATGCTCTTTGGTCGAGTGATAGAATTGGCAATTCAGTATGTTATTTTGAGTGCTGAGCCGATCGAATTCAGTGTTCGGGTAAATTTTGATATTTGAATCTGTTTTATGAATTTGATTCAGGCAGAGTCGTTCGTAAATCGCATCGATCAGTTCCTTGTTCACGCCTTTATACAACCTGTTTTGATTTGATAGGATTTTTTGTTTGATTTTTTCAGGAAGGCTGTAGAAGTAATCAATATAATCCGGCGAAGTCATTTCAAAGGCAAATTTGGAGCTGTCCATTGGAAAGATATATTCCGAACGCGTGAACCAGGATATGGATTCGAATTGATTTGAGAATTGAAGGAGATCATAAAATATTTCGGCAGCTGACTGACCGGAACCAATGAGGGTGATATTCTTTTTTGTCAGCAAGACTTTCTTATGAAAAAGATAATCGGTAGAATGAAATATACAAGGATGATCGAGGCCTTCGATGGATTCGGGTAATGAAGGGACAGTCCCCACTCCTATCACCAACTTTTTCCCGTGGAACACAAAAGTGTGCCCGACTTTTTCCTTCACAAATATTTCATAATAATTTTTTTCTTCGTTAAAATGAATCGCTTCGCAGGTCATTCCGAAATGCAGGTTTGGTAATTGACTGATGACCCACTGGCAGTACTGGTTGTATTCGAAGCGCGTGATGAAATTATTTTCGCGGATGGCAAAACGAAAGATCATTCCCTTTGATTTCAGAAAATTCATATAGGTGAAGGGGCTGGTCGGATCAGCTAGGGTGACGAGATCGGCGAAGAAGGGAACCTGCAGTCTGGCATTCGGCAAAAGGAGGCCTGGGTGCCAGTTGAATGCGGGTTGCTTTTCGAAAAATATTGTTGTCAAGATTGGAATGCTATGTGTGAGAGCTGCAAGGCCTAAATTAAATGGGCCGATCCCAATGCCAACGATATCGTAGATAGTTTGAGATTTCATGCAGCTGGTTTTTTGGATTTGGCGAGGTCAATGAACAGAGACGTGGTCAGGGTAATGAATGAAGTCAGAAAAATAAGGAAGAGGGAGCCGATGAATCCTGTTTGCTGGTAGCCGGTAAATGGCAGCAGCCAGCAGATCAGGATCCACTGAATGATATAGATCCTGGTTATTCGGCGACTGGCATAACTGAAGAGTTTAAAAAGATAATTTGGTTTTACATAAATGCTGATCCAGTGCCAGACGGAAAGCATGATCATAACAAATCCGGTGTGGATGATTGTATCCAACGGTGTTGTTCTGTAGAAGGAACTGAAGTCAGAGTTGCTTATAAAATGTTTAAAAGCAAAACCAACTGTTATTATTATCAGACCTGGTATCCAAAAACTGTCCAATCCAAGCCAGCTTTCTTTTTGCTGAATTATTTTTCCGATGGTCAGGCCGAGCAAAGGATAGACCAGCCAGGGAAGAAGTGGAAAGTAAACATGCGGTGGCTGGCCGCCGGCAAGTTGAAGACCATAATTAATAAAGGCGTTGTCAGAAGTTGCATCCCATAAAAGTGGAGAAATAAAGCATATAGATACAGAAGTCCAAAAGGCGATTTTATTATAGGACTTGAATTTGAAAATGATGGAAAGAATAATTAATGAGATGGCTGCGAAATGCAGGATGTCGCCGAGTAGAAATAATTGGGTATACCCGTGTATACCCGGGTCTACCTGCAATAATTCCAGCATGGCTGGTGGCAACCATCGGAAAAAATGCGGGATGACAAATTTCAGGGTGTTCAGCGCATAAGCGTAAACCATTAGACAGGCCGCTTTTTTGATTGCTGGTTCGAGGCCTTGGTTTTTTGAAAATGAAAAGCTGATCCCCATGACGAGCATGAAGATCTGCGCACCATGCCATTCGGCGACAAAGGCAAGGAAGTTACCCAGCAATGTATTTCTTACACTATACTCACTGTACAGCATAACCGAATGAATCGGCGCGATCATCAGCACCGTGAATCCGCGTGCCAGGTCGAGAGAGGAAATTCTTTTCATAAATTTTTATACATTTGAATACTTCAAAAAACGCTCACGGGTGCATACCCAGAGGTTAGCCCGCTTATAGGTCATCGTGATGGATTTGATGAACTCGAATCCGACTTTCTCAACCAGTTTATTGGCTTTGATATTTTCAACGTCCGGTTCGCCGTACATGCGTTCCGCCTCCGGAAAAGAAAAAAAGAAGTTCAAAAAAGACTGCATTAAGGAGGCTGATAATCCTTTGACCGGCCTGGTCACCGGCGCCATATGGAAATGCAAACCCGCATCATCAGGAGTTGCAAGCACATGATCCGAAAGTTCGTCTGCGGATACCAGGTAGATATCGATCTGGCAAACGGGTTTGTCATTTAGTAACCCAATGTAAGAATGTGTTGAAGGGTTTTCTAAAATCGCGGCATAAGTGTTTTCAATTAGTGCTTTGCTTCCGTGCAGCTGCCAGAATTGTTTTGAATAATTTTTATTCACCCATTCGTGAATCATTTTTAAATCGACGGACAGATCGAGGGAACGAAAAGAAATATTACCGATTTCATAAAAATTCCTCTGATATAAAATTTGACTTTCGCGGGCCCTTTGCACCGGTTTGCAGCAGAGTAATGGTTTCATGCATGCAAGCTAGAAGCAGAAGTCGCCGGATGTTTTATGAAAACCTGAATCAGAATTATGAAAAAAGGAATTAATAACAGCCATGAATAGACGCATTATTCCTCCTCCGCCATTGGAAATCCTGATTCAGGGTAGCGACCGCCTCGAAATTTTGAAGGATGTTCCGGAGAAATTATTTTTACCTGCCTTAAAGGGCAGCGAGGATTTCCGGGTTACACACCAGCTCGCCGACATGATTTTCCGTCATATAGTCGGCGATGATTTCGAGATCTGGTACAGTAATTACCTGCTCGCGAAAAATTCCAAAATCATCGGCCGTGGAAATTTTCCGGTGCTAGAGCTCCATATCCCGTTTAAGAATTCCTTCGTTTCCCTCTGGGACGGCTTCGGAGAGACGAAACTCAAAAGCGGTCAGTTTGAACTCTCGTATGCGCCCTTCGTCAACAACCTGACCGAGTTCCACGCAGGCCGCCACTATCATACGTTTGACGTGCACTATACCCGCAGTTTCCTGGAAGGATATGCCGAGCATTACGATCTGCTCAAAAGGTTTCTGGATAAGGTCGACCGCGGAGAACCTGCGCAGTTACTCGGCGTGACGCAGTACCTGTCGCCGGAGATGATCGGACTCATCAATCAAATCCTTGCCTATAACGGTGAAGAATATCTCGCTCCGCTGTTCTACGATTCGGCGATCGGCCTGTTGACCACGATGCTTTTCAACCGCTTAAGCGGCATCGCTCCGGATGCACCCGTACAATTTTCGCATGAGCATATCCGTATGACTGAAGAGGCCAAGGAATTTCTGGTTCACGACATGAGTAAGCGTTACCGGATCCGTGAACTCGCGCGGAAAGTCGGTCTGAATGTCTGCACACTTCAGAAATGTTTCAAGCATCTGTTCGGCGCGACGATTTTCGATTATGGTCAGGCTGCGAG
>DATHPV010000240.1:0-4421 GCA_035483495.1 Puia sp. | reverse complement strand
TCCGTGAATGAAAGATTATAAGACTGATACGCTTTACCATTTGCCTGCACACGGAGACTGAGTTTTTGTCCATCCCCCGTAGGTAATGGATCCCATGCAGATTTTTTCCAGATATTATTTATGGAGAAGTTGTTAAAAGTGATACCCACTGTTCCCGTAACTCCGATTCCACCTCCCCAACCTGCAGATAATTCGAGCTGGTCCGAAGATTTTTCTTCGACTGACCAGTTTATATCCACCGTACCGTCATCCTGATTGGGCACGATATTCGGAACAACTTTTTCCTGATTGAAATATCCGAGGTTTACGATTTCGCGGGTGGATCTGATGATATCCTGGCGACTGAATTTTTCACCGGGTATCGTTCTCAGTTCACGGCGGATAACATATTCCTTCGTTTTTTCATTTCCTGCAATAGTTACATTTTTAATGGTGGCTTGCGGGCCTTCCGTTAAACGTATTTCAAAATCGATGGTATCATTGTACACTGCAGCTTCTACAGGATCGATTCTAAAGAAAAGATAACCGTCATCCAGATAAAGGTCACTAACGCCGCCACCTTCCTGAGATACCTGTTTGCCAAGCTTTTTGTTCAGAATGTCCAAATTGTATACATCGCCTTTATGAATTCCCAGAACCAGGGATAAAACTGTATCAGGATATTTTGTATTTCCTTTCCAGGCGATATTTCCGAAATAATATTTTTTTCCTTCGTCTACTCTTATTGCGATATTCAGCTGCTTTTTGCTGTTATAAAATAACGTGTCTGACACGATGACGGCATCGCGATAACCCTGGGAATTATAATAATCCAGAATTTTCTGTTCGTCGTCTTTATATTTTTTCTCGTTGTACTTAGCTGAACTGAAAAGTTTAAAACGGAAATAGGGATCGAGAAATTCTTTTGATTTCGTATAAGAAAGAAATCCCTGCTGGTTAACATATTCTTTAAAACTCATCGGCTTAACGGTTCCATAAGAAGAAGAATCTTTAGCAGGAAATAAGGTTAGTTTTGTTACTTCTTTTGTATCATCCATTTGTTTTTTTAACCGCTCAGGTGAGATAGCGTCAGTACCATAAATGGTAATCTGGTTAATACGGACTTTATTACCTTTTACAATATCAAAAGTGAGAGTTTCGGAATTGGGCGTTTTAGGATCACGCTTTTCTGAGATGGTAACTTCTACTCCCTGGAATCCTTTTTCTGCATAATATTTTCTAATGTTTTCATCAGCGATCTGCTTCATATTCTCCGTTATCACACGCCCCTTGATCAGGCCGGTTTTTATCTTCAATTCATCAGACTCCGATTTACTGGCTCCTTCAAATATGAAATTTGTGAGACGGGGTCTCTCCGTTACATTTATTTCTACATACAATTCATTACCCGTAATTTTTGTAAAGTAGATTCCGACATTTGAAAACAGGTTTTGGTTCCACAATTTCTGAATGGCTTTACTAAAATTATCGCCTCCCGGAATCAATATTTTATCGCCGATACTGAGACCTGAAACTGAAATCAAAAGTGATTCGTCGAGATATTTAGTTCCCGTAATCTTGATGCCGGCTATCACATATTCTTTGGGTGTTTTTGACTCCCCAATTGCCAATAATTCGGGATCTACAGAAACCGGATGAGTAGTATCAGTAACCTGCGCCTGGGTAACAGTAATCTTCAATAAGCAGAAAGTAAATAAAAAAACACCAGTCAATAAACTTCGTAGCATCCGGGCGGGTTTTTTAGAGCGGCAAATTAAGGGGATTAATTAAAAGTGTTTGTTAAAATGCAAGCTGCGACAGCTATGCAGCATATTTATTCTCAAGCATTTCTGAAGGATTCGGGGTCCTCAGCCCAGTTGTTCACTGGTTTTGCCAAATCGCCTTTCGCGAGTTTGAAAATTAAGGATGGCTTCATACAGATTTTCTTTTCGGAAATCTGGCCAGAGTACGGGGGTAAAATACAATTCAGCATAAGCAAGTTGGTATAAAAGAAAGTTACTGATCCGGTGCTCCCCACTGGTCCTGATCATGAGTTCAGGATCGGGAAAGTCCCTGGTACAGAGATATTTTTGAAAAGAATCCTGATCAATCTTATCCGGGTCCAATTTTCCCGCCTTAACATCCAGAGCGAGCTTCCTGGCAGCTTCACCCATTTCCCAGCGACTGCTATAACTCAAAGCCATTATAAGATTTAAACCCGTGTTCGGAGCTGTTTCCAGAATGGCTTCGTCCAGGACTTCCATCGTTTTTGAAGGCAACATGCCGGTATTACCGATAACATGCAACCTTATGTTATTTTTGTTTAATGTGGGTACTTCCTTCCGGATGGTATCCACAAGCAATTCCATTAATCCACTTACTTCCTTTACAGGTCTTTCCCAATTCTCTGTGGAAAAAGCATAGAGGGTCAGATAACCTACTCCCAGTTCCGCACAACCTTCAACTACATTTCTTACACTTTCTACCCCATGATAGTGCCCGAACAATCTGTCCTGACCCTGCACCTTAGCCCATCTGCCATTACCATCCATAATGATGGCAATATGCGTGGGCAATCGTGCCGGGTTAATACTGAATTTCAAAGACTCCATGCCCGTTTTTGAAGGGCACGAAGGTATATAAAAAAAAGTGTGAAAGTGTGAAAGTGTGGGAGTGTGGGAGTGTGGATTTAAACTTTTAACTGCGTTCAGCTTTAGGCTTTACGCTTTAGGCTTTAAGCTTTAGGCCTAATTGGCTGAGGGACAGCGATAAGAGCTGATATTGAAGGAAAACATAATCTCCAGATAAACAAAACTATCCTTTTGATTTGAATAACCCCGTTGACGTCCCTGGATTCCGATAGGAGGTGTCCCTGTTTCGTAAGAACGATCCTGTAACAGGGCAGCTACAGAAGGGCTGCCGTCCGGTAAAGTCGGGAAATTATTAATGCCTGCATAGGTTTTACTTACATCGTCCAGATAGTCTGTGCTTGTAAAATTGTATACAGCTTCAACTGCAATATTCATTCGGGGATTCAGATTGTATTTATATCCGAGTCCAATGGGAATATAGGCCGCAATATTATTGTACGGTTTCCGACCATCGTATCCCACGGTCTGGCCCTCTGTTCCCAGTTCACGCAAATAATATTTCTGACCGTCCAGATATGCATATGGATCAAAACTGAACATGCCTACGCCAATTGTCAAATAAGGCGTGGACCGATGATTACCATCCCCAGGTATAAAACGAAAGAAATTAAAATCTCCCTGTACTCCCAACTGCCAAACATTGGTATTGAAGCTCAGATTCCTTCTGAGATCAAAAGCATTTTGCGTGTTGTAAACATCCGAATATCCCAGTTGAGAAAATTGACCCTCCACGCGAACGGCTATATAATCTGTGATTTGCTTTCTAAAAAACAATCCCATAACAACTTTCGGCGTATTGAAATGCATATCGGGATTGAGGTCTCCGAAATACTGGGAAGCTCCGCCCATTACTCCAAACTCGCCCTGGTACACATAACTATTATCTGGCTGTGCTTCAGTCCTGAGTATCAGACAAAAAACTGTCATTCCGACCAAGAAAAATCCTTTCATATCCGCAAAATAAATGATAATCTTTTGTCAGTATTGTGTAATACTATTAAAACCTAACGAACCAATATCTATTTTCTTGTAAGTAAACTGTTAATTCCTTTGATCCAGTCCCCAGGACAGCTTATTGCGCAGCGTCTGAAGAAAATTATTTTCGTTTAATCTTACGAGTGACACATTAAATTTTTCCCTGCGAACAGCCAGTTGAACGTTTTTGTCAACAATTTCCTTTCTTGAATCGAGTGCACAAAGAAAATTTTCTGCCCTTCCTTCCACTTCAAAAGAAATTATATTGTCGTCTGGTACTACAATAGGCCGCACATTTAAATTATGGGGCGCAACCGGATTTATCACAAAACTTCCTGACTCTGGAAAAACTACCGGTCCCCCACAACTCAGTGAATATCCTGTAGAACCTGTGGGAGTTGAAACAATCAGACCGTCGGCCCAATAGGTGTTCAAAAATTCACCATTCAGATAAGTATGGATCTTAATCATCGGCGATGTATCTGTTTTGTGAATTGCAAATTCATTAAGGCCATAAGGCACTTCTCCGAACAGAGGTTTACTTGCATCCAGATGAATAAGAGATCTTTTATCGGCAACATAAGTTCTGTTTGCAAGTGCTTCAACAGCCGTTAACATATCCCCCTTTCCGATACTTGCCAAAAATCCCAGTCTTCCGAAGTTGATTCCAATCACTGGTATATCCTTATCTCTCACAAATGCTATGGTATCCAACAGCGTGCCATCTCCGCCGAGACTAATCAGAAAATCAACAGACTCATCCAGATCATTAGAGTTGCGAAAAAAAAGAAGGTCATGTGGAAATTGAAACACATT
>DATHPV010000239.1:0-2295 GCA_035483495.1 Puia sp. | reverse complement strand
CATGTGTTTTCTTCCTCACTATATATTGCTACAAATACCTGATCCGCAGATTTTGCAGATCCTTCTCCGCTATTGTCTGTCCAGTTGAATCTTAATGTTCCTTCTGATGATGGAGTTGCGATTGCTGCTGGCACATTCGTAAGATCTCCTCTTCCCAGCAACACTCTGCTATAATCGATTTTCAGATTAGGATAATATCCCGTGATCGCATTTTTCACATTATAGGAAAATGCTTTATTGAAACCCGTCATATTTACAACGAGGTGAGCGTAAGTAATATTCAAAAGAGATTTTGCCGGAATCAGAAAATTATTCATCAGCGAAAACTTCGCATGTTGCTGTTTCTGCAAGGGCGAAAGTGGCTTTTTACTTTTACTTGCTTTACTGCGTATAACATTCTTGTTTTTCCACATATAGCCGACTGCCGGGCCTACTTTCCCGATAACAGCTCCATTAATTCCGTTTACCAATATTCCCATAGTTGGGTTTTTACAATTTTTACTTAATTTTTTACCAGAGGAGTACCACAAGTTCTATACCTATTCCATGTTTAGGGCAGGTTTCTACCGAAATTTTAATGATACTCACCGGATTTGGGGAGGAGAATTTGGGCCAGACCCCCCAGTGACCCCCCGGCATCCCCCCAGCGGGTCCCCAGCGGATCAGGTTTTGACCAGAACAAATATGGGATCAAACAAGGTAAATTATTTTGGAAAAATCTTCGAAATTCGGTGTTTTGAAAAATTTTAGAACTTCACAGGCGTGACTTTGATTCTAAACATTTGAAAAAAAGCGACTTATCAGTCTGCCACATTCAGCCGGTTCATCCAGCCAGGGCAAATGTCCCCCGTTTTGGATCTCACGAAATTCTGAAGTTGGAATAAAATCTGCAATTTGTTTGCCAGTTTCAACGGTTCCAAAAGGATCGTGACTTCCCCATAAAAACATAACAGGCTGTTTTATGGTTGTTAACTGGGTTGCACTTATCCGGTCTTCCGATCTGGCATTCAATAAATTACCTCTTTGCATCAGGCTGATTCCGGATATTTCGAAATTGGGCAGTTGCTGAAAATAAAAATAACATTCATTCAGGGCTGCGGGCAAACCGTTGATTGTTTCTTTTGAATGGCCCATAAAAGAAAGTCCCCTGAGAGCAACAGACGGATCTTTTGGCCTGATCAGTTTGAACATCAGACTATTTAGACCTGGCACAGATAAAAGACGAAGGGCAAAAGGTGGTTTTGTACTGATGATATTTCCGGGAACTCCCAGGGTAGTGACGGCAGTGATACGGTCTGGTTTATCCATGGCCATCCACAAACACCATTGTCCGCCGATTGAATGGCCAATCAATGGAGCTTTATCCAACAGAAAAGCATCCATCACGGCGGTGATCGTTTGTACAGCAAATTTTCTAAAATCCAGCGTGCGATGATCAATGCCTTCGCTCAGTCCACCACCCGGTCGGTTCAGAACGATAAGTCTTCTACCTTTTAATTCTGCCAACAGAGAAGCGAAAGGGAAACTATCGCCGGTATTACCTGGTACTATGATAACGGGTTTCCCCGAACCGATCTCCGTTATACGAATTCGTATATTGAAGACCGGTAGTGTGATGTAGTTCGTTTTTGTTTTCAGTCCGTAGAAATCGAATAAACGTTTTTCTGACTCCCTGGCTTCGATAACGCGCGGATCACCGACATCCAGTTTTACAACTGCCTGGCTGGACATTCTTTCTTATTTAGGATAAAAGTTTAAAGAATGAAGTTAGAATGATAATGCCAATTTCCCTGTTAATAAATTAAGTTTAAATCAAATTTGAACGTTTCTCGAACGGGTTCCTCCCACTATGATATAATGAATATTATTATTATTTTGTGTTCTACGTATGCACCAATTCAAGTCAGGAGCCATTCCGCTATTTTTCAATCGAATATTTTTTACAGGTAGTCATTCCTGTCTGAAAAAGATACCTATCCTTTTTATTTTTTGTTTTTTATTGTCGATATATAAAACCTACTCGCAAAACACCGACTTACCTTTTAAGGCTGCAGTTTCTGTGGGTCCTTCGTTCCCAGTGGGAAAATTCAGCAATACAGTCCCTGACTCCAACAATATACCAAGTGCCGCGAAACCAGGTCCCCTGGTTACTGTTTCATTTTCTTATAAGTTCAAGCATTCTTCTTTTGGTGCCCGGATCCTGGGCGGCTGGCAACAAAATAATGTTAATGATTTAGCAATCGCCAGACATTTGGCTGTTGGTATGCCAGTGGGTTCAGAAATTGGTGTGAAGAC
>DATHPV010000238.1:0-5430 GCA_035483495.1 Puia sp. | reverse complement strand
CTTCGGCAAATGAATTATTCTGCGGTTCTTCCGTGATGACCAGGCATTTTCCATGACGGCGAACGGATTCAAACAATAATTCCTCATCTAACGGGAACAGACAACGCAGGTCAATGATTTCAATTTGCCCTGGGAATTTTTTTGCAGCGGTCAGTGCCCAATAAACACCCATGCCATAGGTTATCACACTTGCTGATTCTCCGTTAGCCTTTGCATTTTCAGATGCCTCGAGAACAATGGCTGCTTTACCAAGAGGAATGATATAATCGCGGGATGGTTCCTGTCTTTTTGCATCTTCTGTTCCAGGAACTTTACTCCAATAAAGTCCTTTATGTTCAAGCATGACCACAGGATTCGGATCCATGAAAGCAGCTTTCATCAGGCCCTTCATGTCGGCTGCATTCGAAGGGTAAACAATTTTCAAACCTTTAATAGATAACAAAGTAGTTTCAATAGAACCGCTATGATATGGTCCCCCGCCCTGATAGGCTCCCACAGGAACCCGTATCAGTGTTTGTACGGGAAATTTGCCGCCGCTCAGATAACAGGATTTTGAAACTTCTGTAACGAGTTGATTGAATCCCGGAAATATATAATCGCCAAACTGTATTTCTACAATTGGTTTTAACCCTGTTGCACACATGCCAACGGTTGAGCCTATGAGATAGGCTTCCTGAATTGCTGTATTAAAAACGCGCTCGTCTCCAAATTGTGCTGCCAGCGTGGCTGTCTCGCGGAATACACCTCCGAGTCTTCGACCGATATCCTGTCCGTATAAAACAGATTCCGGATAATCCTCCAATATTTCCCTGAGTGCATAAAGAACTGCATCCACCATCGGGATTTTTTTTGCAGTCTCAGGTGCACGTTCTCCCTGTTCAGAAATGATTGTTGTTGGAACAAAAATATTTTCTCCGGCAGTTGAAGGATCCGGTTCAGGAGCCGCAGCTGCTTTTTTAAATTCTTCTCCGACAAAATGGATCGCTTCATTTTCAATATCGGAAATATGTTCCTGTGTTATTCCGAATTTCTGAAGTTGTCTTTTTATTATTGGCAGCGGATCGGCAGCCCGGTGTTTAACGAGGTCTTCCTCCGAGCGATATGCTTCCATTCGAACTCCACTGGTGTGATGTGTGAGTAATGGAACACGGGAATGAACAAGATAAGGCCGCCTGTTTTTTCTCACCCACTCAAAAACCTGCTGCATACAATTATAGGATTGTTCAAAATCAGATCCATCTATTTTTATTCTTTCCATTCCTTTAAAACCGCCGGCATAATCAAATGCATCCATATTTCGCGCTTCGTCAGAAGAAACGCTGATGCCCCATTCGTTGTCCTGCACCAGGTAAATGATCGGAAGTTTTTTAAGTACAGCCACCTGAAAGGCTTCACTCACTTCTCCCTCAGTGATGCTGGCATCACCAAAAGAACAAAGTATAACAGGGCATTTATCGATTTTTCCTGCAGCTTCCTGAATGGAAATACCATGTGCAATGCCGGTTGAAGGTATAGCCTGCATGCCTGTAGCACTGCTTTGATGAATTATTGTTGGCTTATCGGCGCCACGAAAATTCGGATGCGAATAATAAACTTTTCCGCCTGTGAAAATATCATTGCCTTTGGCGAGTAACTGTCTCATCAGGATTTCGGGAGAAAATCCGAGGCCCAGTAAGAGACTTTCGTCCCGATAATAAGGACTCACATAATCATGCGGCTCAAGTTGAAAAGCGGTAGCGAGTTGAATCGCTTCATGTCCTGAAGAAACTGAATGCACGTATTTGCAAATGGATCGTTCACGTTCATAGGTGGAGGCCATAGCACGTGCGGTCACCATCAGTCTGAATGCCTCTAATAGGATTTGGGAGTCAATCATTAGATAATTTGAAGATTTGGAAATTTGGAAATGATTATTCTATTTTCATCCCGCAATGTGCGGGATCAAATCATCAAATTTCCAAATTAGTTCTTCTGGTTTTATTTAATTTCAAGCGCCAGCATACTTTCATCTTCAATGAAAGCTTCCAGTTCATCACCTACAACGCATTCTCCAACGCCTGCTGGTGTTCCGGTAAAAATGAGGTCTCCGATGTTGATAGAAAAATAGTTGGAGATATGTGCAACGATATTGTCAAAGTCCGTCAGCATGAGACTTGACTTCCCCGACTGTACCAATTCTTTATTTTTATAGAGTCCGAAATTGATATCCTTTTTATTTTTTACATTCTGAAAAGGAATCCATTTTCCAACCGCCGCGGAATTATCCCAGGCTTTCGCCTTCTCCCAGGGAAGTCCTTTAGCTTTCAGATCATTTTGAATATCGCGGGCAGTGAAATCGATACCTACACTCACCGCATCATAATATTTTGAAGCAAAGCGGTCCAGAATATATTTTCCGTTTTTTGATATGCGCAATACGAGTTCACATTCATAATGCAACTCATTGGTAAACTCCGGATAATAAAAAGGAGTATGCGGCTGAAGCAGGGCGCTTTTCGGCTTCATAAAGATAACCGGTTCATCGGGTACTTCGTTGTTCAATTCAATGGCGTGCGCAGCGTAATTACGACCAACACAGAATATTTTCATATTCGATTAAGGTTTTAAATAGAAGATTCTAATAGTATTAAATACGCCTGGAAAACAGTGGATTTTCAACATAGGAGATGGAAATGGCCTTTCAGCCATCTCAGGATTCGACTGCTAAAATAATGATTCCCAATTACAAATCATAGCGTTATCTCTATTTTGTTATAATCATTCATAGTTCTTTCAAGGCCCATATGTACGAAGCTTTCAACGACCTGAACAGCTTTTTCATTTTTTATTTTTATAAGTGGCAGATCTTCTTTGCGCCATGTTCCCAATACGTATTCTACCTGCATTCCGCGGGGAAAATCATTCCCCACTCCATAACGTAATCTTGGATATTTCTCAGTTTGAAGTTCTTCAAATATACTTTTCAGGCCATTATGTCCGGCGTCTGTTCCAGTACCTCTTAATCGCAATCTCGACAAAGGCAGAGCAATATCATCCGCTATCACCAAAATTCTCTCGATAGGAATTTTCTTTTTCTCCATCCAGTAACGAATAGCCTTCCCGCTTAAATTCATGTACGTGGAAGGCTTGATACAGGTTAGCGATTTGCCCCGAAAAGAAATTTCGGATTTTGCGGCCAAACGATCCGTTGAAAAGAAACCGCCATGTTTCAACACTAAACTGTCTAATACATCAAATCCAATATTATGGCGCGTACCATTATATTCTGCACCAATATTACCCAGTCCGGCGATTAAATAAGAAGACATCTGTAAAAGTATGGAAGCGTATTTGATTATGAGTTATGGGTTATGAGAGATGAGTTCAGAATTGCAGCACAAATCATAACCCATAATCCATAACCCATAATTAAAAAAAGGCCATTTCAAAAATGAAACAGCCTTTATAAAAATTTGAGATTTGAGAAATGTTACTTCTTTCCGGCAGGTTTTGCAGCAGCAGGAGCGGCTTTTGCGCCAGCGGCTGCAGCAGGGGCTCCAGCAGCAGCACCTGCAGCAGCGGGAGTGGCACCGGCAA
This sequence comes from Puia sp., assembly GCA_035483495.1. Lineage (GTDB taxonomy): Bacteria > Bacteroidota > Bacteroidia > Chitinophagales > Chitinophagaceae > Puia. The sequence continues at coordinate 1,854 of DATHPV010000238.1, read as the reverse complement.
CCGGAGCTGTAGATTCTTCCTGTTTCAATACGCGTGTGAGAACTACAGAAGCAACCGGAATTCTTGGTGAATTCAGAATTTCATAGTTGGCAACTTTCACATCTTCTACGCGTACATTTCCATTCAGCTCAAGGTTCGTTAGATCCACTTCGATATTTTCACGCAGATACTTGGGCAAAGTTTTTACTCTTAGTGCCTTCATCTTCGTGATCAATTTTCCTCCGTCTTTAACGCCTTTTGCAGCGCCGGTAAACTTTAATGGAATATTTGCAATCACTTTTTTGCCCTCTACCAGTTCCATAAAATCCAGGTGGTTGAGGTCGTCTGTAACTTTGTCGAACTGGATATCTTTCAGAATACAACGATATGTTGCTCCGTCCAGTTTAATTTCTGCGAGCTGAAAATCCGGTGTGTATACAAGGTTCTTAAAAGCCGTGACAGGCGCTGAAAAATTCAGTTCGCGAGCACCCCCGTAAATTACACCGGGCACTTTTCCCTCAGAGCGGAGAAGGCGGGTGGCTGTTTTGCCGATGCCGGTCCTGAGTTGTCCTTCGATGGTAATTGTTTGCATGTTTATATTTGATTTAATAAATACCTCACTTATTCCTGAGCTGCGAATGGATAAACAATCCTGTAATGCTTCTGTTTTCAAATGCATTTCTGATTGCAATGGCAAAGAGTTCCGCTACACTCAGCACTTTGATTTTGGAACATTTCTGCTTTAGTGGTATCGTATCACAAACCACCAGTTCTTCCAAAACACTGTTCTCGATATTTGCGTAAGCATTTCCACTCATCACCGGATGCGTACAAAGTGCTCTTACACTTCTCGCTCCTTTTTCTTTCAGAAGCCCCGCTGCTTTTGCAAGCGTTCCACCCGTATCGCAAATATCATCTATCAACACAACGTCTCTGTCTCCCACTTCACCTATCACCACCATGCTGGCGATTTCATTTGCTCTCTTTCGATGCTTATCACAAATCACCATTTCCGCATTGAAATAAGAAGCGATTTCCCTTATCCGGTTAGCACTCCCCACGTCAGGGGCCGCAAAGGTAAGGTTTTCAAGCTTTAAATTCTCTATATAAGGTATAAAAATGGCTGAACTATCCAGGTGATCCACGGGTATATCGAAATAGCCCTGTATCTGAGGCGCGTGCAGGTCCATGGTTATGACCCTGTCTGCACCTGCCGCCACTAACATGTTGGCAATCAGCTTGGAACCGATAGCTACCCGGGGTTTATCCTTCCTGTCCTGACGCGCATACCCATAATAGGGAATCACAGGTACTACTTTATAAGCAGATGCCCTTTTGGCCGCATCAATCATCAGAAGCAGTTCCATCAGGTTTTCTGTAGGTGCAAAAGTGCTTTGTACCAGGAAAACCATGTCACCCCGAACACTTTCGTTAAAAACCGGCTGTATTTCGCCGTCGCTGAAATGCTGAATGGTTATTTTACCGGAGGGACAGCCATAACGACGGGTTATTTTTTCGGCCAGGTACTGGGACCCGGTTCCCGAGAAGATCTTGGCTGTTCCTTGCATTTTTTAATAGTTGGGACGAAGATACTTCTTAAGCCTAAAGCTCAAAGCCTAAAGCCTAAAACTTTTTTTAAAGCCTAAAGCGTAAAGCTTTATTTAAGCTTAAAGCTCAAAGCCTAAGGCTTAAAGCCAATTTGAAGACATAAAAATTGACTTATTCTAAAATAGTATGTGGAATTCAACGTAAAAAAGCACCCTTAGGTGCGATAATATTTTTACTAACTTGGTCGGCCCACTTTAAGCGTTAAGCGTTAAGCGTTAAGCGTTAAGCGTTAAGCGTTAAGCGTTAAGCGTTAAGCGTTAAGCGTTA
>DATHPV010000237.1:0-11230 GCA_035483495.1 Puia sp. | reverse complement strand
TGCTATACCGGACTTGCATATGCAGATGTAAAAAAGCTAAAACGCTCCGAAATTTGTATTGGGGTAGATGGTGAAAAATGGATATTCACCAGTCGCCAGAAAACCGATACGCTGTCACGCATTCCCCTTTTGACACAGGCTTTAGAAATACTGGACCGCTACAAAAGCTACCCAAGCTGCGACAATGCGGACCGCTTACTGCCAGTACTCAGCAACCAGAAGGTGAATGCGTATTTAAAAGAGATCGCCGATTGCTGCGGCATACAGAAACCTTTTGCCTACCATACCGCAAGACATACCTTCGCAACAACGATCACATTAAGTGATGGGGTGCCAATCGAAACAGTGAGTAAGATGCTCGGTCATCGGAACCTCAAGACCACCCAGCATTATGCCAAAGTCCTGGACAAGAAAGTAGGCGATGATCTGCGGAGGTTGAAAGAAAAACTCTCCGTTTACTAGCATTTTGCGATTAGTGCTCTAGAATGCAGCCGCAGGCTGCACAATTTGGATCGCTGTCTTTTGAAGCATCCTCACTTTGCTTGGCTCCTGTCAAAAAAAACGGCGATCCAAATTGTGCCTTGTTTCATTATGAGCCTTGCAAATCCTATTCGATACCCATTCTACTAAATGTTAACTCGCTTTTCACAGATCTATTCAAGTAAAATACCGAGTTGCTATTTAGGCTGAAGTTCAAGACAGGCTCTCGTTTCATTCGGACGCACATATCATATTTCTTGCTCAGGAATTTTTTCGCTTGTGACGATTGTCATCTAGCAAATATTTTCTCGATCAGTAAATCGACTTTATCCATTTAATTATTCTCTTAATTCCTTGAAACAAAATCAACAAAAACTAAAAATGGACTAACAATTATAATATGTTATAAATAAGTATAGAGTAAGATCAAACATGGATAATCTTGTCGAAATAAATATTAATATGTATAAAATTGGGGAGAATCATAAAGTTAATGAGAAAAAAGTATAAGCAGGTAGAAAAAATAATAAAAAGGCATTCTTCATAAACACCTCTGCAACCAACTGAATTTCAATCGGCGTAAAAAAGCTGCAAGATGTGTTTTTGTCCGGACAAAAACGATCTTGCCCAGCATTTGGCTGGGAGTAAAACCGTCGCTACTCCGGTTTTAGAGGCTCAGACAAAAGCAGATGTAATTAAAATATTATTTTGCAAAAGAGAAACAAAATCGTAGAAACAAGTTTTACAAAATCCTTCATGTAAAGCCATTTCCTTAAATAGAAAAACGCTTATAATTGTCCTTCGAATTGGCATATGACAGCTGCTTCGGGATATGGGCGAACTCAAAAACTGAAAAACTCTAATCTCGAATAGCATGGATTTAAGGGGGCTAAAACTATCTTTAATCTTGCTGCCGGCTATGACATCAATTGGATCTGACCTGTTCTGACCATAAACGAAACTTCTGCCTCATTCTTTTCGTAAGCAAAATGAAACAAATATCGTCTTCCTCATTAGCTGATTTCGTTAAGTTTTCGAATAATTTCCTTTACCGACATTTTTTCGTGCCAGTTTACTTTTTCATTTACATTTTTTTTAATCCATTCGATAAAATCATCCTGCGAATTAAGTTCAATATATTGGTTATGCCATCTAACTACCAGGTATTTATAGATTAACCCCGGTCGTTCATCTACGTTAAAAAGAATATCGAATACTTCAATTTCCGGATTGAAACTAAGTTGTCGGTAAAATAATTTTGTTTTTCTGTCAAGTACAAAAAAATAGGTGGAATCTTTATTTGACCAGGAACTATCGCTTCCTGCAAGAACTATCTTACTAATCGTTGCACTTTCAATTCGCTTGACGAATTGATTTGGCGGTGAATATAATTTCAGATTATAAGATGGAAATTCCAGCCATCCATATTGAAACGTTCCTTTAATTATTTCACCCGTATTCAACTGAACATAACCGGGATGCTTTTGATATCCGATCTGATATTGATTTGAAATAATTACTGCATGCTGTGAATACGCGGGAAATCTTGTCAAAACGAGACAGTACAAGATGAGCCACTTCATGATAATGAAATATTGTAAGAAATAAATATAACTAGTTTAGGGCAGTGTTATTGCCGTTACAATGGATGTGCCAACAGCTCCGCCGATAATACCGACTGCACCGCCGCTGAGTCCAATTAGTCCACCAGCAATATCCGAAATAACAACTTTCCATAAATTTGATAATTTAATTTTTAAAAGAGGTCGAATTAGATCATTATTTGAACCACTATTAAAATAATTGCCCCAGTACGAAGCACTATACCTACCAACTGCGGAGATTGATAATAAAACTTGTTTTTCCCAACTGGAAATTCTTGAATCGTTTTTAATTGTCGACTCCAATGAAATTAAAGAGCTTGCGTAGGACGAATACATTGCATTAGTAATAGTATTGGAATTGAAGTAATTGCTGGAATAAGTAAAAATTTGCTGGACGTATGAATTTGCATAAGTACTGATCAACCCATTTGTTTGCATTTTATTTCCTAACGAGTCTAATTCTGCAACGTGTGAAAAGGGAAAGTAGCCAGCCAGCACTTCTCTATTATAAAAAGATTTCATTGAATCTGAACTATATCCAATTGTTACAACGTAAGAATCTACTTTTGTTAATACTAATGAATCAATATTGTTACTAGAGCCAATTGTTGGAAAAATTGCTCTAACCCCATTATTATGTTGTTGGCCAACATTGTCGTAAGGATTATTTGTGTTTTTAATTATTGCAATAGTATCATTCCCGCAATAACCATTCAAGTATGCTTTGCAGCGGACGTCAGTGCATGGATAAGGACAAGAACCTGGAAGATAGTCCGGTTTTATAGCCAAAGCCTGTTGTTGAGAAAGTGAACTTTCTGTCAATTGTAACATGACAGCGATTGTCGAAGCCCATTCACATTCTAAATAGTAGCAAAAAAGAGGAATAAGTGTTGTCCTTCAAATCGATTTTTATTGCCTAGATATTCAGTACTAATGATGTCCGTCAAGTGCCAGCAATTGAAAATGAGAGTTTCGGCTAAAGCAATGCGATTATTTTCGAAATTTGGGGATTATTCTTGGCAAAGGATTTTATCGTTACATTTTGCTTGCATAACTTTAGTATGAGATTGGATTTTCTTTGATGTTTTTTGGGGTACAAAATCGGGAGCCCCGCAATTTTACGAGCTGATTTGTTTTGAATTTCAAATAGTTCTGCTAAAAAGGAGAATCCCTCCCTCTCCGCAAATAAAAAAAGAATGCCCTGGTAGGGGCATTCGGTTTTCCCGAGTGTCGAAAAACTGCTTTCAAAAGCGAGTGAAAACGAGATTCTGGCTATTTAACCAGGTTTTTTTCAAGGTGTTTATTATTGATATACTCTGAAGGAGACATGCCGAATTGTTTATGGAAATCCCGTGCGAAATTTGTTTGAAGGCTGTAGCCTACCATACTGGCGACTTCATAAACTTTATAATTGCCTTCTAAGAGTAACTCTGCGGCTTTTTTTAGCCGGGCAATATGTATCAGCTCATTCGGTGTGAGGTTTGACAGCGCCTTAATTTTACGATAGAAAGTGGGCCTGCTCATATTCATAATTTTCGACAATTGCTCAACATCGATATCAATATTCGTAAGATTCTCATCAATCACCTGTTTTAGTTTTTCCAGAAAATTCCGGTCAGTCTTGGTATAACCTATCGTTTTTAAATGTGTCAGCGGGGAGCTTACAAAGTATTCTTTGATCTTGTTCCTGTTTAGCAAAAGATTTGAGATCTGCGCGTTCAGATGTTCGAAGGCAAATGGCTTTTCAATATAAGCGTCAGCACCTACTTCTAATCCTTCTATTTTGGCATGAAGGGAATTTTTAGCTGTAAGTAAAATGATTGGAATATGGCTGTATTCAAGATTTGTTTTTATCCGTTTGCATAATTCCAATCCGTCCATTGCAGGCATCATAATATCGCTGATTACTAATTGAACATTCCCTTCTTTTAATATTTCCAGCGCTTCTATTCCATTGAGCGATTTGCGAACGAGGTATTCAGAAGACAATTCATTGCAAATGAATTCAAGAATCTCTTTATTATCTTCAACGAGTAAAATTTCCCTCTTCGATGAATTTTTAGAGTCTTCTGCGTCCCGAACTGATTCTGTTTCTGATTTCGATTCGGTTTCGTCTGCGTGCAACCGGAATTCCTTTTCCTGATGAATGGGTAAGGAAAGAACGAAAATATTCATTCCATCTTCGGACTTTATCAGGTTAAGTACGCCTTTGTGTAATTCTGTTAAGGAACGGGACAGAGGTAGTCCGATACCGGTTCCTGATTGTTTTTCGGTTTCGTTTAACCTATAGAAAGGTTCGAATATTTTTTCCTTCAGATCATAAGGAATTACATATCCGTCGTTTTTAAAAGTGATTTTAAAGAAGGTGTCTTCACTATTGAAGTTTTGAAGTCTTACATACACTCTGCCGGCGGCATATTTTATTGCATTGTTGAAGAGGTTGCTGAGGATTTTTTTCAGTGCTTCGGGGTCAACGTATGCCTGAAGAGCAATTCCAGGCACATCCAATTTGAAAATGATTTCCTTTTGTTCGGCAGCTACTTTAAATACGCCGTAGGTTTCCTCCAGTAGTTCCGTAATATCCGTTTTCACAAAGTTCAAACTGAACTTATCCATTTCAGTTTTTCTGAAGTCCAATAATTGGTTCGTCAGATCAATTAATCTGTTGGTATTCTTTTCCATGGTTTTCAAATTGTACTTAATTTCGGAATTGTTATTTAGTTTTTTCATCAATTTGTCCAATGGCATTTTGATCAGGGTAAGCGGAGTCCTGATTTCATGAGCAATATTTGTAAAGAATTCAATTTTTGAATGATAGATTTCCCTTTCTTTTTCAATTTCAAGCATCTCAAATCTGCGCCGGTTTTTTTCTACAAGCCTGTTGAGATAACTTTTGACTATTATGTAGGAAATCGCCAATACTAAAGTGGTATATAGAAGATAGGCCCAGATACTTTGCCAATAAGGTGGGTAAATAGTAATAGCGAGACTTGCTTCATCATTATTCCAGACCCCGCTACCATTAGAACCCTTCACTTTGAATTTATAGTCACCCGGCGGCAATTTAGTGTAATAGACTTTTCTGTTATTCTTCAAAAAAGTCCAATCCTTATCTAAACTTTCCATTTTATACGAGTACTCATTCATCTCAGGAACAGTATAACTTAAAGCGGCAAAATCTATACTGAAAGTAGACTGATCATATGGCAGTGAAATATGTTTTGTGTAAATGATGGACTCTTTTAAGGGAGATCCCTTTGAATTCACAGCGAGTTCATTATTATTTACCTGGAAACCCGTTATGTAAACGGGAGGTATACGCGCATTTTTGATAAATTCATCTGGTTTAAAACTTATCAATCCTTTTACACTACCGAAAAACATTCTTCCGTTTTCGTCTTTGTATGCCGAGTTATAATTAAACTGATCGCTCAGCAGACCATTGGATCTGGTATATGTTCTGATGTCACCGTTGGCTGGATTTAAACACACAAGACCACGGGACGTGCTAACGAATAGATTTTTTTTATCATCTTCAAGTATTCTGAAAATGAGATTATCGGGCATTCCGTTTTTCGTTGTATATCGGGTGAATAATTTTTTATCTTTTTGATATCTGCATAATCCTCCTTCTGTTGCAAACCACAAATTATTATTGCTGTCTTCCATCACACCGTTTACGTGATTATCACAAAGACTGTTGGGATCGTTTGCATCATATTGTAATGAACCTGATGTTTTTTTGATCGGGTTATAATAGAGCACACCTCTTCCCTGAGTGCAAACCCATAAAGTCCTTTGTTCATCTTCCCAAAGTGATTGTATCGGAGCCTGGAAAAAAGGCAAGGGCGAAAAATTATCGGTTTCACGATTATATCTGAAAAGCCCCTTCCATGTACCAATAAGAATATCGCCTGAACTCGTTTTGTATATGGTTACAATAAAATCATTTTTAAGATCATGAATACCAGGCCCTGCACTAAAATGTCTGACCACTTTGCCGGTTTTTATATTCATAATATCCAGTCCATGCATAAAAGTTCCCACCCAAAGACTGTCACCGTCTGCCAATAATCCATGAATATTATGATAAGCGATACTTGTATTTGCGCCGGTCGGTCTGTAGGTAACAAATGTATTTAGCGATAGATCTATTTTATTTAATCCGCCGTCTTCTGTCCCCACCCATAAATTTCCGTAGTGATCCTTACATATCTCATGTATGGCATTTCCGCTTATTGAAGGGTTTCTGTATTCAGGAAAATATTTCTGAAATGTTGTGAATGGTTTCGGATAATAATTCAGGCCACCAAAAAAAGTGCCCACCCATAATCCGCCCTCCCTGTCTTTGCAAAAAGTAAAAATTACATTGTCGGAAATGGAGTAATGGTTGTCGTATTCTTTATCCAGCCGAAGTGTAGTACGACTAATTGCATCATAGATATAAATACCTGTCTCCGTTCCAATCCAATATTCATTTTCGGTAAGTTCTATAAACTCTCTCGCAAAAATTCCGGTTTTGTCGGGGTTTTCACTTACAATATCCTGAAATTGTCCTTTAACAACATCATATAATGTGACCCCGCGTGTAAGCGTACCAACCAGGAGGTTTCCATTTTTTAAAGGATAAATTTTTTGTATGTTAAGAGATTTCCTGGTGTTCACTTGTTTTAGTATGCTGCAGGTTTTAAAAATATCATCCTGTGGTATATATTTTTTTATAAGCCCGGAAGTTGTAGAAACCCATATAGTGTTATCCGCCTCAATTGCCAGAGAACTAACTGTACCAGGAATCGAATCCAGTGTATAAGATTTCATGTTTCCCGTCTGCTGATTATAGCTGAACAAATTCAAATTGGAAATCAGCCAAAATGTCCCTTCTTTATCCTGTTTCAAGTCTGTTATATCCCCCAGATTACCTTTCTGAAACAAACTGAATTTTTCATAGTGTGAGTTGTAGAAATAAATACCCTTATTCGTGCCGATCCACAAACATCCTTTTTGATCTTCAAACAGGCAGCGGATAAAATTGCTGCCAATGCTGGTGGAGTCTTCACCGTTATGGCGAAACACTTTAAAACTATATCCATCGAATCGATTAAGTCCATTTATTGTTCCAAACCATAAAAAACCATTCTTATCCTGCAGGCTGCATGAGACACTATTGTTGGATAAGCCGTTTTCTACCAGGTAATGTTTGAAATAATAAGGCTGGGCACAGAGTGCCGGAAGAATTCCAATGATGGAAATTAGAATAGAAGTGATCTTTTTCAAGCAGCCAATCGTTAGTAACACAAATTAACCCAAAAAACTCATCTTGTCTGCCAACTCGGAAAATCATTTCGGATAAAAAAGTATTGAAGCAGATAAAAAGAAATGATTGTTACATTTTTTTTAGCTCGTAACGGAAAATTGTGTTAGATAAAAAAGTATTGAAGCAGATAAAAAGAAATGACCGTTACATTTTTTTCCGGTATAAATCTTTAAGAAAATTAAAAATGAGACAAATTGAAAACAATTTGATACGGACAGATCATATGAAGAAACGGAATATGCCTTTCTTCATAAAGTGAATTACTAAAACTTTTATTCATCAACAAGTTTTAGTGAAATCAGTTTCTCTAAATAATTGCTTATGCCAAAAAGAAATTTCTTCCCTCCAACAGGATTTCTGCCTCTTGTTTATTACGTCCACTTAAAATACAAAGAAGACTAAGCATTTACAGTGCTTGGTATGACAGTATTTGGTCATTTAATTAAACGTAAATAATCACCAACTAACGATGAAAAATTTTCAGTTATTCAAAATGATTTTAGGAAGGGTTTTTCCAATTACCGGATTACTCGTGTTTTTGACATTTATTTCTGGTTTCGCACAGACCACGAAATTTTCAGGGAAGGTTGTTTCAGATTCAGGACAGGCGGTGAGTGGAGTATCGGTGCGTATTAAGGGCACTTCGATAGGTACTGTGACGTCTGACGATGGATCCTTTTCCATCAATGCAGCCCCCGGTGCCACACTGGAATTCAGTGCCATCGGATTTACTTCGTTTGAAGCTAAAGTAGGCAGCACCACTCAATTCAGAATGATAGCAAACAGAAATGACAGATCTCTGAATGAAGTAGTGGTCGTTGGATATGGTACCGTAAAGCGTAAGGACTTAACCGGTGCAGTCAGTTCCGTTACTGCAGAGCAAATCGAAAGGGTACCGGTTACCGTTTTGGAACAATCGCTGCAGGGAAGAGCTGCGGGTGTTGACGTAACAAATAATGACGGCGCACCCGGGGGCGGAACACAGGTACAAATCCGGGGTGTTGGTAGTCTGGGACTAACGGATCCTTTATATGTGGTAGACGGTTATCCCCTGGCGGGCGGGATCAGTAATATCAATCCAGACGATGTTGCTACTATGGATATATTGAAAGATGCGTCTGCAACGGCCATTTACGGAAACCGGGCTGCGAACGGAGTTGTTATAATAACCACCAAAAGAGGCAGGAGAAATGGAATTCAGATTTCTGCCGGTGCACAGGTTGCTGTTCAGGCAAAGCCCAAAACATATCAGGTATTGAATGCACAGCAATGGGGAGCTCTCGCTTTTCAACACGCGACGACTGATGGTTATACTGCTCTGCCAAACTGGGCAAACGCTGATACATTACACGAAGCCGACTGGCAAAATGCTCTTTATCAAACGGGAGTAAGGCAGCAGTATGATGTTGCTCTTCGTGGGGGAGATGACAAAGTATCGACAGCCGTTTCCCTGGGTTATTTTGATCAGAGTGGCATTGTACAAGGGTCAGATTATAAAAGGTTTAATGTAAGTGCCAACCTGGACTATACCCCATTGACCTGGCTAAAATCTTCCACTAGTCTTAAATTTTCAAGAGTAAATACACAAATTGCTTTTGGTACAGGCGGACAAGGAGCAGGATCAGGAGTAGGATATTTAAGTAAATTACCACCAACCCTGGACGGCGGTAATAAGCTCACTTCCGCAATTAAAAGTGGGAATAATTATGGATTTTTTAATCCAAATAACCAGGCAGTTAGAAACTGGGGTACCGGACCTGAATATTCAGTTGAAACGCAGGATCAGCTCAACTTAACTAATAATTTTCTCGGAACCACTTCTTTGGAAGTTACCATACTTCCTGGACTCAGAATAAAAACAAACTTCGGCATTAATACAAATGATTACTCGGGTTATTATTTTACCCCAACAGATACCCGGGCTTTCGACCAATACGGTACAGGAACGCAGACGAGTAACAATTTCTATTCGCAAAACGCGAACAATACCTATGAGTGGCTCTGGGAAAATACCATCGCATACACCAAAACTTTTGGGGAAAGCATCATAGACTTCGTTGGTGGTGTTTCGGCACAATCGAATACATACCGTCAGATTGGAGGTCAGGGAAATAATTTGGTCAGTAACCAATTGAGGGATTTGTCAGCTGTAGCTAATATCACTAATATTTACGGCAACCAATCTACCATTAACCTGTACTCACAGTTCGCAAGATTAAACTATACGTTTAAAGATAAATACCTGCTCACCGGTTCGGTGAGACGGGATGGTTCTTCACGTTTTCCTCCCGGTAAGCAATATGGCGTATTTCCGTCAGGAGCCATCGCCTGGAAAATGAAAGAAGAAGACTTTATGAAAAACGTGGACTTCGTGTCAGACCTTAAAATACGCGCTAGTTATGGTGAGGTTGGGAGTCAGATCAACGCAGGAAATTTTGCTTATCTATCTCAGTATACTTCGGGACCTGGTGAAACCAATCAGGGGAATAACGGCTATCCTTTCAATAAGGTCTATCAACCAGGCCTTGTGTTAAGCCAGTTACCAGATTCGAGTCTTAGATGGGAAACTTCTGATCAAACTGATATCGGTATGGATGCGGCATTTATTAATGGCCAACTGACTTTTACTTTTGACTACTACTATAAAAAATCCAGGGATTTCCTGTTGAATGTTCCTCTGCCTCCTCAATCCGGATTTGCAAGCGGATATCAAAATGTTGGAAGTATCAGCAATGCAGGCCTGGAGTTTGCGGTTAATTATGCAAAACAATCCGGGGACTTCCACTGGAACATCGGAGTTAACATAACCACAGTTACAAATAAGTTGTTAAGTCTGACAAATGGATTGAATAATGTGACCAATCTGGCAAGCCTTGGTTTTCCAACTACAGGCAGTAATAATTGGGGAACTTTTAGTAATAGTGTAATCGGAGGACCTGTTGGTGAATTTTATGGATATAAATCGGCGGGGATTTTCCAGGATCAAAAAGAAATCGATGCGTTAAATGCTGTGTCCATGGCGAAGTACGGAACTCCTTATGAGGCAACAACAGGACCTTTGAAAAGCGCTGTTCCGGGTGATCGTAAGTTTGTAGATGTGAACGGAGATGGCAGGATAACAGCTGCCGATCAAACCCAACTCGGAAGTCCTATTCCTAAATTTTATGGTGGTTTGACATTCGGTGGAACCTATAAAAATTTTGATTTCAGCCTATTTTTCTATGGTTCTTATGGAAACAAGATCTACAATTATCAGGAAAGGACGCTGGAAAGTTTTGGAAGTTCCACTGGATCTGTTGGAATTGAAAACATCGGTCTGAAATATTATGAAAATGCGTGGACACCTGCAAACGGGTCCAACCGATATGCTCAGATAGATGCAAACGAGTTTAACGCCAATACCCGTCCTTCTGATGTATATGTAGAAGACGGCAGTTACCTACGCTTACGTAATCTGACCGTTGGATATACTCTACCTACCAAAATAACCACCGGAAACATGCCGTTAAAAATAAGAATTTTCTTCACCGGACAGAATTTGTTCACCATTACAAAATATACCGGTCTAAATCCGGAAATCGGGCAGCCTGCCGGAACGGATGTGAATAATCCCAATAACACCATCCGGAGTGTAACTGCTTCGGGAGTAGATGTAGGTACTTATCCCATATCTCAATTTTATGCTCTTGGATTGAATGTGACATTTTAGTGAACAATCAAATACATATAAATGAAAAATAAAATAATTTTAGTTTTTGCAGTGCTCGGGGTCCTTTCGATACCCTTATCCTGTTCAAAAAACTTTCTTGACACAACGAATACTCAGGGTATT
>DATHPV010000236.1:0-2953 GCA_035483495.1 Puia sp. | reverse complement strand
GGCGGATCATCGGTTGGCCTTCCCTCATGCCACATGAGTGTGATCAGGTATCCTTCTCTCCATTTTTTTATAGTTTCATCCACTATTGCGTGGCCATTATCTTTTCTTCCATTCCATATAAAATCACATCCCCATACCGCAGGATATTTACCGGAGATTGTTTTTGCACTGTCAGAAAAACGATTCAGGTCACTGTTATAGTTGTGCTGCCCCGATAAAATATATTTTCCATTAATTTCATATAGATAATGAAGAACGGATTTTGCCTCCGGTGATGCATTTTTATTTACGGGCAGAAAAGGCTGAGCATAGCCGTTGATGACAATCAGTAGAAAATATCCGATTATCCATTTATTTCTCATTGGCCACGATTATAATTTTAATTCAATTTTCAGGTTGAAATAATAAAGGGAAGAACTGACCCTCCATTTTATTTCCCTTTTTTATAGGAGGTACGCCATTCAGTAATACATCATCCGAGTTAGATTTCGTTCCATCGGCAAATACATTGAGTACAAAAGCCCGTCTTGGTTTCGGAGATTTATTGGCAAAAGATCCATGAACCATCAGGGGATGATGAAATGTTGCATATCCCTTTTTTAGTTCAATGGGAATGGGTTTAAATAAAGCTTTTTGTTCTTCAGAGAGATATTTTTCCAGCCCATCCATATCGCCTGCCAGATCAGGTTTCTCCAGCAATCCCCAGCGATGACTTTTTGGAACATAGTACAAACATCCGTTGTCGATGGACGCATCATCCAGTCCGATCCAGCAGGTGAGATGTTGCAATGGTACCGTTCTTGTCCAGTAAGAATAATCCTGATGCCATGCAACCACACCACCATGACGGGCAGGCTTGTAAAATAATTGGTCATGCCAGAATCGTACAGCCCGGTTACCAAATATCTGACTCGCCGCGATGGTAAACGCCGGGTTCCACAATGAGTCATGAAAGCCTTCGGAAATGCGCCAGGCACCTAAAGCATGAAATAAAACTGCATTTGGATCCGAAGATTCATTACTGTGAAATTCATAGAATAGTGAGTGTGCAGGATGAGCCGGATCTGCTATTTCTGTCAGCTCCTTATTGAGCTTTTCAATCTGCCATTCATCCAGCAGTTTTATATTGCTGATGTATCCTTCCTCTTCAAATTTTTCAAGCTGTTCGCCGGATAATTTGTATTTCTCCCATGCTGCTTCTGTTTCCGGCAGTCTGAAAAGGTCTGTAATGAGTTGGTGTTTTAGTGAAAGATCCTTCATGAGCTTCCCGTTTTGTTCGAATTGTTTTACTAAACACAAAAGTTTACAGCAGGCTGATTTAAAATTCGCCTAAACAATATAATTCATTTGCGGGGTTTTTAGTCGTTTGCTGTGAAATCCCTGGATATTTTCTAAATGAACAAGCAGGGCGCCGTTTCAAAATAACGCAAAATGAACAAGTGAATTTTCGTAAATTGGTTACCTGCAACTATTACATTATGGATCTCAAGTTCTTTTTACCACATCCTGCATTAAAGGAATGGATAAATAACATCATGATCCATCGTGTGGATTTTGATAGATCAAAACCTGCGCCTATTTTTCCCTTCCCACCCTTTCCAGAACAATCCTTATTTTTCTACCCTGGTGACAGAATCAGCATGAATCGTCCTCATGAAAAAAGAGAAACTGAAGTGCCACCAGCTATCGTGGGAGGTCCTACATCCGATCGAATAAATCTCCGTTTCGGATACCGCCATCATGTAATAAAAGTTTCGTTTCAGCCGGGAGGTCTCTATCGTTTGTTGGGTATTCCCATGCATTCGCTCCTGGGAAAGGATGGGATGGATGCGAGGGATATTTGGGGTAATCAAATTAATCTGATTCTGGAACAACTGAGTGAAACAGCTTCGTTTAACAGGATGAAGCTCATCATTGAACAATTCCTGTTTTCAAAATCTATTTACCTGAAACCATTGTTGCCCATCGATTCTGTAATGCCCAATATCGTGAAAGGAGGAGGTCTTATTCCCATCGATCACCTGGCCTCGGCTTCATGCCTCAGCAACAGGCAATTTGAAAGAGTGTTCAAAAACAGAATAGGTTTATCACCCAAGTTTTTCTCCCGACTGGTTCGATTTAGTCGTGCGTGGCTCATTAAAGAGAATCAACCAGATATCAGTTGGCTTCAACTCGCTTATAAATGCGGGTATCACGATCAAATGCATTTTATCAGGGACTTCAGGGAGTTTACGGGTGAGAATCCTACTGAAATTGAATTGGCTCTTCGGGAGACTCCCGTAAATCTGAAAAACGGCGTGTTCTATTAAGATGTCGTTTTTGTACTACACACGTATCGACCTAATGGATAATTTTACTAAAATCACTCTTGTGGAAAAAGCATACAGGAATATCGGTTATCCGTTCATCTTTCTATTTGCCCTCGTAATTTTTGGATTCTTCAAAACATATTTTGGTCTGTTTCCACATTTTAATGAGCACACAACCGGAATTGTACATTTCCACGTTTTTGTACTGTTGTTATGGATTGTTCTTCTTATTGTACAGCCTGTTCTTATTCGGTATAATAAATATGAAGCTCATCGCGCAATAGGCAGGTTTACATATTTTCTGGCACCTCTGATTGTTATTTCTTTTATCGGAATGATGAATAAACAGATAAGTGAAACCCCTTCTCAGAGTTTAGCAGCTACTCTGGATGGACTTTATCTACCGCTTACGGATACCTTATTATTTTCAACCTTTTATATTCTCGCAATTGTCTACAAACGTAATACAGCACTTCACATGAGATATATGATTGTGACAGGGTTGGTATTCATTGATGCCAGCCTGATACGATCACTGGCAATCTGGTTCCATGTTGATTTCTTTTATGCAGCATTGATTTCCATCAGCTTTGTGGATCTTGTACTTATCACATTAATATACTTCGATAAACTAAACGGCCGCA
>DATHPV010000235.1:0-2601 GCA_035483495.1 Puia sp. | reverse complement strand
AGTATGGCCGACAACAAGATCCATTTTTTCATGAGAATGCTTTTCGTTTGTAGTAAGCTAAGAAATTTTCTCTCACTGGCTCAAAAAATTTATTCATTTTTTATACCAGCCATTTTCATCGTATTCTCCCGCTATCCAGTTCAATTTTTGTAAATTCGAAAACAAACCTTAACCATGAGAAAATATTTTCTGATCCTTGTTTCATGGATCTTTCTGAGCACAGTCCGAAGCCAGTCAAATAATCTGGACAGTCTCCGTCACCTGCTCTCTAAAAGCAAACCCGACACAAATGCCATTAATCTGATGAGTGATCTGGCACTGGCTTATGAATTTTCTCATCCTGATTCTACCTATTATTTTGCCAGGCAGGGGGTTTTGCTTGCAAGGGCGCTGGACAGTAAACCATTCGAAGCCACCGCTTTAATAAATATGAGTATCGCCTTGCGGAAGCTGGGGAATTACCCCGAGGCGCTGAAATATGCATTGCAGAGTCTGAAGATTTCAGAACAAATAAACCGGTCTGACTATATTTCTGCAGCGACTACTGAAATCTGTTCAATATATTATTTCCAGCAAGATGGAAAGAATTGTATCGCTTATGCATTCAGGGTCCTGGACCTGAATAAAAATACAACAGATTATTCTACCCAGGTAAATCTATACGAACTCATTTCCGGAGGATATGAATTGATCAAGGTGTATGATTCCAGTCTTTTTTATATGCAAAAGGCATATCAGGCGGCTTTGAAATTACAAAATGAGCAGGCTATCGCATTCTGTTACGAGAACATGGCAGATGGATATTTCGAACTTCATCAGGACAGCCTCGCACTCATCAATTACCGGTTAGCTTTTCCCTACTTTGTCTCGCACCAGCTAAGCGAAGGCACTTGCGAAGCGGCTCATTTCATTTCGGAGATATTTGAAAGAAAAAACAGAACCGATTCGGCTCTTTGGTATGGACAGCTGTCTTTCCGCGTGGCTCAATCGGCGATGCTGACTTCAAGACAATCAGATGCTACCGATTTTCTCGTAGCCTTTTATAAAAAGAGGCATCAGCCCGACAGCGCCCTGAAATACCTCGAAATCAATGTGGCAATTAAAGATAGTCTGTTCAATAAAGAAAAAGTGCAGGAGATGCAAAACCTGACATTCAACGAGAACAACCGCCAACAGGAATTACAGGAAGAAAAGAAAAAAGAACAGGAAGCATCTGTGAGAAATCTTCAGCTAATAGCCATAGCGATTTTCATTCCGGTATTCTTTTTGTTCGTGCTATTCCTTGCAAGGATCAAGGTAAGAGCAAGAGTAGTTGAATTTCTTGGAATTTTAAGTTTGCTTCTTTTTTTTGAATTCATTACGGATTTAATTTACCCCTATGTCAGCCAATTTACAAATGAAAACCCCATATGGGAAATGCTATTTCTCGTTATATTAGCTGCCCTGCTTGAACCCCTGAACTTTAGACTTGAACATTGGGTGAAAGGGTATCTCGTACATAAACATGTTCCTCAGCCAATTCCTGTTTTAGTAGAAAACCCACCTGCTGATGATGAGATGGAGGGGAATCAACCATTGCTATTGTGAGTAAGTGGATCAGATCGATGCCAATCGGATTTTAATTCCCATTAAGTTTTGCATCTTCGGTCAATATAGTTTTGTTCCCTTTTAAAATTGTCAACTTAGCCGGAGGGCTACTTTCTTCACCCATCACTATAATGGAGCATTGATAAATATATCCTGCGTTTTTGAAAGTATACGTCGAGTTTCCACCTGTTCCTTCAAATTCAATTTGTCCATTCTCTATCACCAGTTCTGGCTTTTTGTTCATTTTACTTTTCAGAGGCCAGGACACATATCGATATTGGTCATTTCCCATATCATCAATTCTTATTTGATGCTTACTCGTTTCCAAAACGAACATTGGCTTTTCGAATTTGTTAACTGATTCATATAAACGACTTTTATCCATTCTAACAAGTCTTTCATATTCTTCTTTTTCACACTTCGATTGATAGTTGACCCCTATAAATCTGCCATTATAGTCAATCCACAAAACGCCATTTAAAAGCATTATACCGCGCCATCCTACTGCAGCCCAGTCTTTAGCGGGATCAGAAGTCAGGATCATTTTAGTCAGACTATCGTCAAATACTTCCTTGTATCTTTTCAAAAACTCATGCCTGTTATTTATATCGGGTATCGGATATTGTCTTTTAAATGGAAATGAAATGCTACTGCATAGATTATTTTTATTCGGGTTTTTAACTTCAGCAATAAAATCGGCAACGATTTTCTGATTCTCTTTACTCATATCCTGAGCAAAAAGACTGTACATGTTAAAAACAAATAGCGAAGTGATAATTAGTTTTCGCATAGATGTCAGTTAAAATGAATCATCTCCTGAATAATAAAATCATCTTCAAACACCTTTTGCAGGAAAACGTTGGTCCCTCGTTGTGCCCAGCTTCCCAGAAGGTTTTTTAAAGCCCAGTAGTCCTCAGCAGTATTTAATATAAAGACCAGGTCAGATACCTCGCCTTTATATCGAAAGGATATCTTATTATTATCGCCGTCGCTAGTCGTGTTATTCTTTCCCGT
>DATHPV010000234.1:0-8083 GCA_035483495.1 Puia sp. | reverse complement strand
ATTAATATTACGAGCAGTTCTCGCAGGCACATTATAGAGGAGGACAGGTTTTGGTGAAGCTTCAGCAATTGCTTTGTAATGCTGATACAGACCTTCCTGAGAAGGTTTGCTGTAATAAGGACTCGCACTCAGAATCGCGACTGCGTGATCTGTAGGTAATTTCTCGATTTCACGAATTACTTCTTTTGTGTCGCTTCCACCCGCTCCGATTACAACAGGAACACGATTGTTTACCAATTCGATGGTAAGACGCGCGATACGAACTTTTTCATCTCTTGAAAGAGTGGGTGTTTCACCAGTTGTTCCCAATGTAACCACATATTCAACGCCACCTTCGAGAACGTGTTCTATTACTCTTGCCAGTGCGGATTCATCAATGGCTTTGGAAGAAGTGAATGGTGTAACGAGTGCAACACCGGTACCGGACAATACAGAAATCAGATTACTCATGGCTGGCAGGGATTATATCAATGACTTCAGAAACGTGATCACCGTTGAGATGTATTTTTGGTTGCTCAGGCAATTCATCCCAGAAACCCATTCTTGAAAATTTCTCAATACGATTATTAACACGCTGATCGGGAGAAATATTTTTAAGTTCCCGAAGAGTTTCGACAAGTTTTGGTTTCAATAATGCGGCTGCTTCATTGTAGTCCCAGTGTGCACCACCGATGGGTTCGGGAACGATACCGTCGATCAAACCAAATCCCAGCATATTATCAGGTGTAAGACGAAGTTCTTCTGCTGCTTTTTCTTTCTGATCCCAGCTTCTCCATAAAATAGAACTGCAGTTCTCCGGAGAGATCACCGTGTACCAGGAATTTTCAAGCATGAAAATCTTATCCCCCACCCCAATGCCCAAAGCACCACCGGAAGCGCCTTCACCAATGATTACACATATAACGGGCACCTTCAACCGAATCATCTCGTAAATATTGCGGGCGATGGCTTCTCCCTGTCCGCGCTCCTCGGCTTCCATTCCAGGAAAAGCACCTGGAGTATCTATTAATGTAATAACCGGTTTATTAAATTTCTCTGCAAGACGCATCAGGCGCAGAGCTTTCCGATAACCTTCAGGATTGGCCATACCGAAATTGCGAAACTGCCGCAGTTTGGTATTAATACCCTTCTGCTGACCGATGAACATAACGGTCTCCCCTTCAAGCTGGGCGAATCCGCCAACCATGGCTTTATCGTCCTTTACGTTGCGGTCGCCGAATAACTCGATGAAATTCTCCGACATCTTTTCGATATACTTCATCGTATAGGGGCGGTCGGGATGGCGGCTGAGCTGGACTTTCTGCCAGGGCGTGAGGTGAGCCGTAATATCTCTGCGGCGCTCGGTAACTTGGTCGTATAATTTATTAATGGAGTCAGAAAGGTCAACTTTGGTCTTTTCAGCCGTTTGCCTGAGTTTTTCTATCTCGTCGAAGAGCTCTTTAATCGGTTTCTCAAAATCCAGGAACTGCCTGTTTTTATCCAGTGGCATAGGCTAATTAATTGGTGTAAATTTAAGCTAAGCGTAAAATATAGGAAAGTTTAATTCCGTGGCGGGTAAGCAGGCAAAAAATGGTCAGTTTTGTACTCCGGGAAAAGCGGAAGAACGAATCCACCACTTCAGCTTATTGCACTCCCGAAGACGGCCCCGATAGATCAATTCCGGATACTTTGTCCTGAGTATAGGGGTTGGTTGGTGAGACTCCTTTTGTTCATTATCTATCTTGGAAATACGATCGCTTGATACCGAGATCATTTGTTCGGATAGTGGCATTGTCTCTGTTTCCAAAAAATTCGCAGCAGTATGTTGAAAACTTCTGCGCCTGCGTCTCAGCCTGCTTTTGCCAGTTGACTGAATAGGTAAATAACGTATAAAATCCACGAGGCTTGAATTGTTGCTGTCATTTCTTTGTCTTGTCTTTACATACACTTCTTCTCCTGTCGGCTTATGAAGAAGTGGATCTATATGAATCTGTTTCAGCGTTTCAGTGATTATTGCTGAGTCCTTCCCTGCCTTTAACATCTTCAATGCTTCACCGGTTAACAAACGGTAAAGGCAGTATTTTTTTATTTCTTTGGGAACCATTTTGTATAGGGACGCAGCGATGGGTGAAGCCTCTTTCATGCGGTTGCCACTTTCCCGGAAACCTTTGAATGCAACGTCATTCTTCACGCGTTCACCGGTGAGTGAAGTACACCTGCGCACAATATTCTTCCCGGAATAGTTGGAATAATAATAGTACAGGTTCAGTTTTCTGTCTATCCCGGTAATTACATTATCGGCGAGTCTTTTCATATAATACGGAGCAACGAAAAAAATAAAACCAAAGTATGTGTTTATGGAAATAAATTATTTTGTCCGACCCGTGGACTAAAATACCCGGTTGATTGGCGGTTGAAACCCATCAGTTCACCAGTTAAAATAGAGAGATAAAGCGCAGTTTTGGGGTGCTAGGTATTTTTGTGCTGATGTGAACTCTGGCCAGGTGCTTGTTTCCAGTTAATTAGAAACTGGAGCCTCCAGTTTTAGTTGGGTTGTCCAGTGGGGATAGTTTCCTATCGGTTTGATTTGTAACATTTTCTGGCAAAATCTATGCAGGAAATTTTTGATTAAATGGAGCCAAATCCATTATCTTTGCCGTCCTTCTAATGAAAAAAAGGAGGCTGATGAGCCGTAAAAGGCAGCTGTCCCAAAAAAGCAGCAGCATCGAATAAAAGGATCGGTAGTTCAGTTGGTTAGAATGCTGCCCTGTCACGGCAGAGGTCGCGGGTTCGAGTCCCGTCCGGTCCGCTTGGAAAGTTTATAGCCCCATAATTTACAATAAATTATGGGGTTTTTTAATTTAGCGAGTTGTCTGTTCGGTTAGCCTTAAACCATGGAAGTTATATAGCCGGAAATTTTATCTTCTAAGATGTTAATGAGTTTCATTTTGGATGAGCTTAATGGATATAAAAAAGATTTACTGCCAGTAATAGAAAGACACCTGCGGATGTAAAGATTGATATACAATATGGTCCTGACAGTATTGCCTGGCTGGCCGATATTCCATGTGTAAAAAGAAGTGGTGCATATTTCCCTGTATATTCCAAAATACATTCTAACTCCTCTCGCTCACCCTGGCAAGCCGGAGCTATTGGATAATTATTTATTTGTAAATAATTTATTTAGTAAGTCATTAAGATATATTCTAAAGAGTTTAACAATTTACATTTACTATAACCGCGATAGGAATTGCAGTGTAAATCCCTTTCCACTGAGCCAGCAAATCAGCAAAAGATTGCAGCGTAAAACCGGGGCGGATTCGCGAAGAGGAAAGTCCCGCCAAAAAGAGAATAAAATAAGGTGACAGTCGCCACCTTATTTTCCGCTCAATTCAATCTTTAAAAAACGGGCTACATTTTAATCGAACTTTTTTTGTCGTCGTTTTTTGTTCTGGCGCCACTTTATCGGCCAGGTTCAATTGCTTTGTAATTTCATGAGCTTTTTCCTACTGCCATCGTTGGCAGAATCCAATTGCAAACTTTTCTGGTAGTTTTCTTTTGCCAGATTCAGTTGATTATTTTTTACATAATAATCCCCCATGCTGTCATACACATCGCCTATATTACCGTATAAAATGATGTTGATTTTGAAGGCTGCTTCTGCTTTCCCCATTTCGCCCGCAGACATTTTCACATACCCATAGGTGTTTAATTCGCCGGAGCTTTTACTTAATGGCTTAAGAGCGCCCGCGAATTCATTCAATTGTATTTCTGAATAAGGCGAGGGATTCCTTTTAAACAATTCAATTATCATGGATACGGCCGGATAACTCGGCGTATAAATATCCCCAGTCACAATGGCCAGCAAATCTTTTTCCAAGGAAACAACCGGTTCTTCAACAATTCTTCCTATTTCCTTTTGATTGTCATACAAGATGAAGTCAGGCACACGATGAATTTCAAGGCCCCACTCTTCGTGCTCAGGACTTTGCTTATAAAGCGTGTCTGTATTGCCCAGCATCACCAGCTTAACCTGAGAGGGCTTTACCTGGCAATAATCTAAGATCCGGAACATGCGAGGTACTTCCCTTCTGCTGTCGCCGCACCAGGTGCCCATAAATATCTCAAGTTTTTTATTCGCCAATTTCCCCTTTAATACATTACATGTATTGCTGTCCAGTTTGTATTCCGAATAATTTTTAATGAACCAGCTTGCAAACGGCGGCTCCTGCAGGCTTTGCCTGTTAGATTCGCCCAGTATCATTTTGTTTCCCCTGCTGTCAGTGATAACATGTGCAGGTGATTTTGATGCAGTCAATTTGGGATGGCAGGAACTTATTGTGACGAAGGTTATAGCCATCATTATAAAGATGATTGATTTCATTTTAATAAGTTTTTAAGTTTGGATAAAAAGGCGCAGGCAAGTACATGGACACCCAGCCATTCGATTCAGCCGATGGCAAATGAGGATGCGCCGCACTTTTTGCTAATCCTGGAAATAATAAATAGACTATAAAATGGCATAGTTCACTCTACAAACATTATTGCATGTAAGCCGAATACCAATGCGATAAATGAGCATGTGTGACGCTATGCAGTGAAAGGAATAGCTTTCGGTGGTTCGAAGATAGTCGGCATAAACCCTGTTGTTAAGCGAGATTCACCTGAAGGTTGAGTGTAAAGATTGTTTGTGATAGAGTCACAGGGCCCGGCGGATAGGTTATTGAAAATAAAATTATTTTCGGAAGGCTTTTCGCGGAAGGTTGTTATTTTCAATGCGTTTTCCTGACCATTGTCGTTACTATCCTCTATTTGTTTTTCGCAATCGCAGTCCGTGGTCTTCGTTGCAATGAAATTGTCCAACCGGCAGTGCAGGAACATCAGGACTCTACTGTAATTAAACAACACCAGGAGTGATAAAAAAAATATGGAGCTGATTTTTTTCAATGAAAAATAAGCAGTTATATATCACAAGCTAAGTCTTTTAAAAAAAGTATACAAATGAAAAAAAACAATTCCGATAATTTCTACATTCGATCGTCTGAAAGTCATAACGATTTGTATTGAAACGGACATGCCAGGGCCGCTTCCAGGTTATCTGTTGCAGATTACTTTTTTTCATTTTATAACCTGTGTTCATTAACAGTAATATTATACGGGATTTTCCAAAACTATTTGGCAGTCCACGTATTATCCTTTTCATTGGCATCCATGAATATTCCACCTTCCAGACTTATTGATTTGACTGTTTTATTCGTTTTAATAATTACAACAATTTCTTTTTGATTTTGCTCCCAAACAATTGGCGTTTGATGAAAGCTTTCAATTGATCCATCATCATAGGTCACAGCCACGTCAAATGGAACCGCAAATCCACCAATATTTTTAATGCCCAGCACATACCCTTTCTCAGTTTTGTCGACTTTATCCAAATCAAGATCAATGTAGCTGGATGTAAAGAACCAGTTATAAAAGAACCAATTTAAATGCTTTCCGGAGCCCTCTTCCATCGAATAAAAATAGTCCCACGGCATGGGATGTTTACCATTCCAGTTATTCATGTAGTTATGTAACGCCTTCCTGAATAATTTATCGCCAAGCAAGTCCTTTAAAGCCAGATAACTCAGCGACGGCTTTCCATAGCTATTATTACCTGCACCAAATGTAATATCGGGACTAGGGGTAATAATGGGATTCTCCTTGTTATGAGGGCCATGAATCCATCGTGCGACCCGGAATGACTTGTAAAATTCATCAGCGCCTTCCTTGCCTTTTTCGGAAATACCGATCAAATATTCAAACGTAGTTGCCCAACCTTCGTCCATAAAAGCGTAACGGCTTTCGTTAGTTCCCATGTAAAAAGGAAAGTAGGTGTGCGCCTGTTCATGATCCTGCACCAATTCAGCAAAACCAGGATCCGGGATGGGGCTGTCATTGATCATCATCGGGTACTCCATATCCGCAAATCCCTGAAAGACGTTTGATTTTGGATAGGGATAAGGAATTCCCGGCCAGTTATTTGAAAACCAGGCTAATGAATATCTGCCAAATTGTACGGAATGATGAAAATTCTGCGAAGAATTTGCGAAGGCGGCTTGCATGCTGACACGACGCAGAGTTGTGCTGTCGACAACTACACTTCCTGCATCCCAATCGTAATGATCACTGATACCTATGGCAACATCGCTTACGTTATTTGCGGACCATTTCCAGATATTGCGAGCATTTTGAACTGTAACTTTTTTATCAACCCAATCCTCCATAGCAGCAACATGAATGGTAGAATCACTCGTCATCGACTGATTTAAACGTTCGGCAACAGCAGGCTGAAGCACATCGGATGGGTTTTGTAAAGTCCCTGTAGCCCATACCATGAAATCTTTTGGGACTTCTACATTTACAGTATAGTTATTAAAATCGTTATAAAACTCAAGCGAACCCGTATGCGGTTGCGTGTCCCAACCATTATAATCGTCATAAACCGAAATGCGCGGATAAAAATAAGCTAAATAGAAACTGGTTGAATCGATTATACCTTCACGACCGCGCCGGTGTGACAAATTATAATGCCAGGCAATATTGAGCTTTATGGAATCATGAGGCAGTAATGGGTCGGGAAGATCTATCATCTGATTGGTTGCAGTGTCAATAGAATTATCCCAGAATGTTTTGACGCCGCGTATCATGATCTCGTCCACCCTGATTCCGGCCGATGTATCGGTTTTTCCAGTTCTTCCCGAAGTGCGGTGAACATTCACAATAAGTTTCATGTTCAGGCTCCTCAGTGTATCAGGGCTATTGTTGAAATAGGTGATTTGCTCTACGCCCGTGATAATGCTATCTGGCGGCGCTACTGTCAGAGAAATAGTATAGTGTCCGTGATTTTGCCAATATTTCTTTCCCGGCTTCCCAGTCAGGGACCGGGTACCATTGGCGTAAGCTTTTTCTATCTCAGGGGGCATAGTGAGTATTTGCGCGCTGGCATGCAATCCCTGGAATAATAACGCGGCGAAAATAACTGATCTCATCATGTTATATATATTTTCTATCTTTTATCGCTAAACCAAATTCAGCTACCATCGATCTGTATCGTTTTTCTATTTTCCGCTTTCGAGCAATGGACACTCACCAGATCCTTTTTAATTGAAATAACTTCAGCCATCATCTTCAAAGCAAATTGATAATTCTTGCAACGAGCCTGCATTTACAATATTACACCATGGTTTTCGTTCAGTATTGAATTAATCTCTTTGTGAAAAAGTTAGCCTATTTCTCATTGTTCTGTATAAGTTTTTCTGCCTGCAGTCCTGGAAACCGGTCGTTTTCAGATGGCAGCAAGTGGATACCATCAGATTTTGACATGCACAGCGAAACTTTGCTCGTCGAGAAATATCCTGGGAAAGATAAACTGACTCAGGATATGGATGAATATTTATCCAAGCATTATCCGGGAAAATATGTGATTGTGAGCAAAGAGGAAATTGCAAACAAATCTAACAAATACGCCGATCTTTCTGTTTACCGTTTCGCATTTCAATGGAAAGTCTCCGAACGTTATAATTTTTCCAGTGGCTTTACGGACTATGATCCGGATGGCAACTTCTATGACCGAAGTACTGATAAGCGTTATCCTACTACAAAAAGAATTAACAACTATGGTCAGCGTTCTTATATACCTTTTATCAATACCATTGTGAATTACTGTTCAAAAGCGCATGGCTCTTCTCCCCCGGCGGCAAGTAAGTAATTCAGAGCGCTCCTAAATGGCTGGATCGAAATACCATAATTATTATTGATAACTACACCAGGCCGTATTGTCTGATCTGTTCGGTAATATATCCATCGTCGAAGGCTGAGCGTGCCTTAACGGAAATGAGGTTTTTTTGCCAGTCCGCCACGATAGCATACAGTTCCTTATATTGGTTATAATTTGCCAGAAAAAAAGTAAACTCATACTCTTCATTGAGATAGCAAAAATGGATCGTGTTCTTATCACCCTCCTCCAAAACTCGGGCTGTCCTACCACCGAAATTTGTCTGTTCGTGTGCGAAATTGTCAAATGCATAGATAAATATTGTCAGATCGTTCAGGAGCCGGATGTCAA
>DATHPV010000233.1:0-8903 GCA_035483495.1 Puia sp. | reverse complement strand
TTTCTCCGGTTTTTCGTTCGGATCAACCGTTTTTTAAATGGTATGGAAATATTCACCGTCTGATGCTTGACAGTTTTCATGCTTTTTTTGTCCAGAATGAAGATTCGAAATTATTATTAAAAACATTGGGTATTGAGGAATCGGTTTTTGTTAGTGGCGACACCCGTTTTGACAGGGTAATAGAAATTGCAGAAGCATTACAACCTCTTCAGGTAATTGAGGCTTTCTGCACCGATCATTTAGTTATCGTTGCAGGTAGTACCTGGGAGGAAGATGAAGAGGAGCTGGATCATTATGCCAACACACACCCGGATGTAAAATTTATAATCGCTCCTCACGAAATTGACGAGAGTCATCTCAAGGACATGGAAGCGCTATTCCGAAATTCCATTCGGTATTCAGTTTTGGAAAAACAATATTTATCGCCCAAACCACCGGAGTTGCAGTCAGCTGACCTTGAAAAGGTGAATGTACTGATCATTGACAATATTGGTATGTTGGCCCGCCTTTACTCTTATGCGAAAATATGCTATGTGGGGGGCGGATTTGGAGATGATGGTGTGCACAATGTATTGGAGGCTGCTGTTTACGGCAAACCTGTGATTACCGGACCAGTGATTGAAAAATATATTGAAGTAATGGAATTAGCGGATCTTGGGGGAGTAATAATTATTGACAATGCGCTGGAAGCCGAATCTGCGTTCAACCGATTATTCAAAAATATTGAAGAATACACTTTTCACGGAAAAGCAGCCCGTGATTATATATATGCCCGAAGAGGGGCAACAGATAAAATTGTCCGTTACATTCAGGAAAACCGTCTTCTTACTAATTGATAAAAATGTTGAACTATATCTCTTGAGTCATCCCAGCCGATCTTAATCTTCAATTCTCTTTCCATCCAGTATTCAGCTTCTGGTAAGATGCGAAAATTATTGATGGTCTTGATGCTTCTTTCATACATCGCTTCATCTCCACGAAATAGTTCATTGATAAACAAAAACCGGTCGTTTACACCAATGGCTTTTCTTAATTCTTTCACGGGAGATCCTTTTAAAGTGGATCCCAATTCAGTGAAATTGCCGGTTTTTAGTTTTTCGTTGATAGATGGGCTGTTACTGCCAATCAGGTCATTAATTTCCTTATTAACTGACTGATGGGATAAGGTCGGAATCTCTAACATCGGATCCCCCAT
Source organism: Puia sp. (assembly GCA_035483495.1). GTDB lineage: Bacteria > Bacteroidota > Bacteroidia > Chitinophagales > Chitinophagaceae > Puia. Next base: position 7,708 of record DATHPV010000233.1, on the reverse strand, counting down.
CCAGGCTTGATGGCTGATTGGAACTACAATTGTCTCTTGCGTTTGGAGACTCGTTTCTTCTGTTTCCGAAGAAACCACTTTTTCCATTTTCTGAGCATAGTCTTCTTTCATCTTGTAAGAAAAACTCAGGGAAGGCATAACAACGGAAACACCCGGATTTTTTCTTCCGGTTATCGTTACTGTATGAATTTGCGTGAGCTCTGCTTCTATCTGTTTTAGGGTAACAAGCATTTGAAGCGCACTTTCGTTTTGTTCGCATTGTTCATTTAACTTGCCGATGAGTTGCTGCAACCTTTCCATTACTTATAGTGAGAGATGAAATGTTTTATAAATTTAATGCAAATATTTATCCAAATTCCGTCGAACTATGTTTATAGAGCCCGATATTCAATTTAATAAACGTGGCTGGATTGAAGTGATTTGCGGTTCCATGTTCTCCGGAAAAACAGAAGAACTAATCAGGAGGCTTCGCAGGGCACGAATTGCCAACCTCCGTGTTGGTATTTTCAAACCTGAATCAGACAAAAGATTTCACGTTGAAAATATAGTGTCCCACGATGAAAACAGTATCCAATCAATACCTGTCCCAGACGCAAATGCAATACTGGAGCAGGTTTCAACGGTCGACGTGGTTGGCATAGACGAAGCTCAGTTTTTCGATGATGCTCTTCCCGACGTATGTGATCGGCTTGCATTGCAGGGTACCCGCGTTATCGTGGCCGGTCTTGATATGGATTATCTCGGAAATCCATTCGGACAAATTCCAGCTCTTCTTTCCAAAGCAGAATACATTACCAAGTTGCATGCCATATGTATGCAATGCGGCAATATTGCGAACTATTCCTATAGAAAAACAGGAAATGCCGCGCAATTTCTAATTGGAAGTAAGGATTTATATGAACCAAGATGCAGGATCTGTTTCGACAAAGGTGATTTGTTAAAATAAGATTAAAGAAAAATGAAAACAACCCTTCACCTTATTTTCACGCTTATCAAAAAGGATATTTTATTGGAATTTCGACAGCAATACAGCTTTTACGGAGTTCTGCTCTATGTGGTTTCTACTATTTTTGTACTTTATCTGGCCATGGGTCAGCCGGAAAGTACAGTTTGGAATGGACTTTTTTGGATGATGCAGTTGTTTATCTGCGTAAATGCAATTGCTAAAACTTTTCTTCAGGAAGGCAGGGGCCGGCAGATTTATTTTTATTCTTTATGTAGTCCCCTGCATTTCATTTTAGCAAGAATGATTTTTAATGCTCTGCTAATGCTGCTGATGAATATATTAAGCCTCATGATATTTGCATTTTTACTAGGCTTTCCGATTGTTCATCCGGTCGCTTTTATTGGCATTTCCTGCTTTGGAGCGTGCAGTATAAGTCTGATTTTTAGTTTTCTGGCAGCCATAGCTGCAAGGGCTCAGCAAAATGCTGCTCTGATGGCGATCCTGGGTTTTCCGCTGATAATTCCACAATTGATGTTGATGATGAGACTTTCAACAATCGTTTTTTCAGATGTACTTCAAAATGGGCTTGTCACGATAGTCTTGTTACTTGTAAGTTTCGATATTCTAATCGTATTGCTTTCTTCCATTCTTTTTCCATTCCTCTGGAAAGACTGAAAATAAGTGTGGAAGTATGGGAGTATGGGAGTATGGCGTAGCTGATATTATAACTGCGTTAACCGTTCCGCGTTACGCGTTCAGTGTTAAGCATATTTTCGGGTTTGACCGCCTTACACTATTTTTGCGTTCCGGTAATAACTGCAGCCGCTTTCTTAAGTTTACCATATGCTTCGTAAGAACTGGTGGAAAATACTGAGTATCATTTTTCTGCTTTACACTGTCACTGCCGGTTTTTTGGGAGGCGTTCCTGCTAAACCAATTCTGAATGAAACTATTCGTAACCTCTATTTTCATGTCGCTATGTGGATGGCGATGATGATTTTTTTTATCATCTCTGTTGTCTATTCCGTCAGATATCTAAGACATAATAAGCCGGTTGATGATATTTACGCGGTTGAATTTGCGCGGACGGGTATTGTGTTCGGATTAATGGGTCTTCTCACAGGATCAGTTTGGGCAAAATATGCGTGGGGAGCTTTCTGGAGCAATGATCCTAAACAATTGGGGGCGGCAATAGCATTGCTTATTTATCTCGCCTATTTCGTTTTGAGGAACTCTCTCACGGATATGGACAAGGCAGCCCGCATTGGTTCTGTTTACAACATATTTGCCTTTTCCATGTTATTTCCAACAATCTGGATCATACCCAGACTTGTTGAAAGTCTTCACCCCGGTGGCATGGGGAATCCGGCGTTTAATACAAAAGATATCGACAGCAGGATGCGGCTGATATTCGATCTGGGAGCAATTCCTGGTTGGACTTTATTGGGAGTATGGATTTCCTCCCTTCGAATCCGCCTTAAACTTTTTTCTCTAAAACACGAGATACATGAATAAGTTTGTTTGCCGATTATTCTTTTTAGGGGCCGGATTGATACAAACGATTTTCGTTGAGGCCCAGGATAGTTTGCAAAAAGAAAAACCGCAGATGGCTGAGCTTATGCGTTCCAACGGGAAAATCTATGTTGTAGTGGCAGTGTTGATAATCATATTGGGAGGTCTTTTCTTCTATCTCATCAATCTTGACCGCAAAATCAGCAGACTGGAAAAAAAAACTAAAATATAATTCGAATTTAATTTTTCATAAAATAACGATATATGGCTGCCAGGAACGAGTATAAATTTTTTGAAGCAGTAGAAAAAAGCTTCGACAAAGCAACGCCTTTTACAAGTTGGGATCCGGGAATTCTGGAACAAATTAAGCAGTGTAACGCGGTTTATCGCATGTACTTTCCCGTTAAAATCGGGGATAAAATTGAGGTAATTAAAGCCTATCGTGTGCAGCATTCTCATCACAAAACGCCGTGTAAAGGAGGAATTCGTTTTGCACTTTCTGTAAACCTCGATGAAGTGATGGCGCTTGCAGCTTTGATGACATTTAAGTGTGCAATTGTAAATGTGCCATTTGGTGGCGCAAAGGGAGGTATTGCTATTGATCCCAAGAAATATTCAAGTTATGACCTGGAAAAAATTACGCGACGTTACACATCAGAACTGATCAAAAAGAACTTTATAGGTCCCGGCACCGATGTACCCGCGCCAGACTATGGTACGGGTGAAAGAGAAATGGCGTGGATTCTGGATACCTATTTGAGTATGCGGCCGGGTGAGATCGATGCACTGGGTTGTGTTACAGGGAAACCGGTAACACAGGGTGGAGTGAGGGGAAGAAAAGAAGCAACCGGATTGGGCGTATACTATGGTGTTCGTGAAGTATGTAATATCAAAGAAGTAATGGACAAGCTTGGATTGCACACAGGCGTAGAAGGTAAGCGCGTGATCGTTCAGGGACTCGGCAATGTGGGCTTTCATGCCGCTAAATTTTTCCGGGAGGGAGGAGCAAAAGTGATAGCACTCGCAGAATTTGAAGGTGCTATAACAAATCCTGCGGGTCTCAATGAAGAAGAAGTTTTCCAACACCGAAAAAAAACCGGTTCCATTCTGAATTTCCCGGGCGCTACTAACATTAAAAAGTCCACTGAGGCCTTGGAACTTGATTGTGACATTCTCATTCCGGCAGCACTTGAAAATGTAATCAATGGCGAGAATGCTCCACGGGTCAAGGCAAAAATTATTGGAGAAGCTGCGAATGGTCCGCTTACTCCCGAAGCAGATGAAGTTTTTATAAAAAAAGGGGTATTGGTAATTCCTGATATGTATTTAAATGCGGGCGGAGTAACCGTTTCTTATTTTGAATGGCTGAAAAATCTAAGTCATGTCAGATATGGTCGGATGGAAAAGAGGTTCACTGAAAATCTTAACACTCATATACTCGGACAATTGGAAGAATTAACCGGTAAGAATGTCCGGTCGAAAGAAAGAGAATTTATAATGCACGGTCCTGAAGAGGCAGATCTGGTTTATAGTGGTCTGGAAGAAACAATGATTACCGCAACCCATGAAATAATGAATTGCTGGAAAAGCAATCCGTCGATTCCTGACATGCGCACCGCAGCTTATGTTGTTGCGATAAATAAAGTTGGAACGTCTTATGCCGAACTGGGAATATTTCCTTAGAAAGCCTAAAGCCTAAAGCTAAAAGCCTAAAACTGAGCAGATAATTATATAAATATTTAAAACCTGTATCCTTTTTTATTCTTCAGAAATTAAAATCCCTGATGAATTCTCAAATGAGTTTCGAGCTTTGGGCTTTAGGCTTATCATTCATCGTAAGAAGGTAAAACATTCATTTCCTCAAAATCGAGAATGGCTTTTTTATACGCATGACATTGTTGGCCGTTAGTTACCACCAGATATTTAACTGGGATTGCGAGATTATAATGAAGTGCCTGCCAAAGAACTGTCTTATCCAGGGGTTTGTCCATGGCTTTGCATTCGATCATCATCCAGGGTTTAGCAGCTTTGTCATAAACCAATATATCAAATCGCTTGTTCATTTCACCGAGTTTCATTTTTTTCTCAACGGCAATATAACTCGACGGATATTTTTTTACCTGAAGCAGATATTGTGCGAAATTTTGTCTTACCCATTCTTCCTCCGTTAGTCGCACCCATTGTTTTCGCTGCTCATCGAAAATGAATTCCTTTCCGGAATCTTCTTCTTTGATTTTGAATGCATAATGAGGGTAATAGATTTTAATCATACCTCAACTATTTAGTAAATTACAGAATGTTATAAGACTGAAAGGATTACTAACTTGAATCTGGTGATGAATTTATGAAAACAAAAGAAGAAATCGTAAGTAACTGGCTTCCGCGTTATACTGGCGAGAAACTGGAAAATTTTGGTTCTTATATATTACTGACTAATTTCTCTCATTATGTTCACCTGTTTGCTGAAATGCATAAAGTAAAAATCATTGGTGAGGATAAGCCCATGCAGTGTGCAACAGCCGGCGATATAAGCATTATCAATTTTGGAATGGGAAGTCCTTCGGCAGCAACCATTATGGATTTACTAAGTGCAGTTTCTCCAAAAGCTGCGTTATTTTTAGGGAAATGCGGCGGTTTAAAGAAAAGGAACAAACTGGGTGATCTTGTACTCCCGATCGCAGCAATCCGTGGAGAAGGCACATCAAATGACTATTTTCCAGCTGAAGTTCCAGCTCTTCCCGCGTTTGCTCTTCAAAAGGCCATTTCTACCACTATCCGGGAGTTCGGAGTGGACTACTGGACTGGTACCGTCTATACCACTAACCGGAGAGTTTGGGAACACGACGATGTATTCAAAGAATACCTGAAAAGAATCAGAGCATATGCTGTTGATATGGAGACTGCCACTATTTTTTCCGTAGGCTTCTACAATAAAATTCCTACAGGGGCCTTATTATTGGTAAGCGATCAGCCGATGATTCCCGATGGAGTAAAAACAGCTGAAAGTGATCAGAGAGTTACTGGGGATTTCGTAGAAACTCACCTAAAAATTGGTATAGATTCTTTAAAACAACTGATCAACGGAGGGCTCACTGTAAGGCATCTGCGTTTTTGAAAAAGTTTTGCTTCCAATACTTCAAATACAAAATTTAACCGTCTCATTTCCTGAAACAGGAAATCCCATTCCTGCGTTGCACAACTTTTCCATGGATTTGAATCGTGGTGAAGTGATGGCAGTGGTGGGAGAATCGGGATCAGGAAAATCCGTGATGTCCCTGGCCCTGATGAAATTGCTGGCAAAAAATGCTATTGTGAAAGGAGATTCCATTTTATTTTCTTCCGATGGTGAAAATAAAGTTGAATTGTTGGGCATAGACGAAAAGGAATTCCGGTTTTACAGGGGAAAAAAGTTGGCGATGATTTTTCAGGAACCGATGACTTCCCTTAATCCGGTTATGACATGCGGTGCTCAAATTTGCGAGCCTCTGAAATTTCATAAAAAGTTGAATGATCGAAACGCTAAAGCTGCCGCTTTGCTGCTACTTCAAAAAGTTCAAATTACTGAACCCGAAAAAGTCTATGGAAAATACCCGCATCAACTGAGTGGAGGCCAAAGACAACGGGTAATGATTGCCATGGCTATCAGTTGTAATCCTTCCGTTCTGATATGCGACGAACCAACAACAGCACTGGATGTGATTGTTCAGAAAACAATATTGGATCTGTTGAAAAATTTGTGCCTGTCGGAAAATATGAGTATGATTTTTATTACTCATGACCTGGGACTTGTAGCGGAAATGGCAGACAGAGTGCAGGTAATGTTAAAAGGAAGAGTTGTAGAATCCGGAGTTGTCAGGGAACTCTTTAAAAATCCTAAAAATCCTTACACCAGGGGACTTCTGATGTGCCGGCCTTCTTTTTATTCAAAGGGCAATCGCCTGCCAGTTGTCTCGGACTTCTACATACCCGAAAATTCGGGGGATGCTAATATCAATCCGGTTTTGCCTGGTCGTTTAAGTGCTGATCCAAAGACAGACGAACTGAAAATGAAAACTGACTCCGTAAATAGTCCGGGTAATTCACTTCAGGTTCTTTTGCGGGTAAAAGAACTACACGTACGTTATGCTACAGGAGGAAATTTACCAGGAATTAAAAAACATTGGACAGATGGCATAAAGAATATAAATTTTGAGGTGTTCAAAGGGGAAATTCTTGGAGTGGTGGGTGAATCTGGTTCGGGGAAAACTACCCTTGGGCGTGCTCTTCTTGGTTTAAATAAACATTTTCATGGGAGTATTTCATATGAAGGCTTGGATCTGTTAAAAATGAAAAAATCCGAATTGCGATCATTCAGAAGAAATATCCAGATTGTATTTCAGGATCCATATTCTTCTTTAAATCCCAGACTGATGATTGGCCCGGCAATATCCGAACCGATAAAAGCACATGAACTAAAAGACCCTTCAGAAAGAAAACGATCTGTACTTGAAATGCTAAAAAAGGTAGATCTGGAACCGGCGTATTTCACAAGATATCCTCACGAGTTTTCAGGCGGTCAAAGACAAAGAATAGTAATAGCCCGGGCTCTTATACTAAATCCCGGTTTCGTTGTTTTCGACGAATCTGTTTCTGCGCTGGACGTAAGCGTGCAGGCCCAGATTTTGAATCTAATCAACGATCTGAAAGAGAAACTTGGATTTACTGCAGTATTTATTTCACACGACCTGTCGGTAATCCGTTATTTGTGCGAACGGGTAATTGTAATGGAAAAAGGTGAAATCGTTGAATGCGGCGAGGTGGAAGAGGTTTACCAAAATCCGAAAACCGAATATACCCGCTCTTTAATTGCAGCCATTCCTGGTAAAAATCTAAAATTCTAGCTCTTTTTCATAGGCAAGATTGTTAATTAGACCAGGGTATCTTCTGCAGAATGGGAAGGGAATTTAGCCGGTAATCTTTATTTAAACAACCCAACGGAAATTCATAATTCTTTATTACCTTTGCACACTTGTAAAATCATGCCGTAACATGACAGAATCGGGTGCCGTAAGACCTGGTTTGACTGACCAGTTATTCCCAGCTTCGTTCGACTCATGTACCGGGTACAATTTAAAATTTCACACTGAATGAAGCTTTCTCAGTTCAAATTCGACCTGCCCCTAAATCTGATCGCACAACATCCCGCAAAAAGAAGAGAAGACAGCCGCATGATGGTCGTTCACCGGAAGACCGGACAAATTGAAAACAAAC
>DATHPV010000232.1:0-3065 GCA_035483495.1 Puia sp. | reverse complement strand
AATGATGCTACTATTTATAATCCTTCTCATTTTTTTGGTTTCTTCTCTGCGTTCAATCCGGATGTTGTAAAAAGTGTGGAATTATATAAGAGCAGTATACCAGCCAGGTATGGCGGAAGGTTATCCTCTGTTTTGGACATTATCAGCAGGGAGGGAAACAAAAAAGAATTTGCAGGCAATGCGGGAATCGGGCTTGTCACAAGCCGTTTGGAATTCGAAGGTCCGATCGTAAAAGATAAAACTTCCTTTATTCTCGCTGGTAGAACTACTTATGCAAACTGGTTGCTGAATCTTTTACCTGATCAATATAAAATGAGCAAGGCGTCTTTTTATGATATCAATTTAAATGTCAGTCACCAGATCAATAAAAACAACAATCTATATTTCACTGCTTATACCAGTAAGGATAATTTTAATCTGAACAGCGATACTACTTACGGATATGGTAATCTGAATCTTTCATTAAAATGGAAACATTCCTTCAACGATAAATTATATGGCGTATTTATTACCGGATACGATCAGTACAATTATGATATCAGCAGTACACAAAATCCCGTGAACGCGTATAAGTTTTCATTTGGAGTAAATCAATCTTATTTTAAAGGCGAGTTTTATTATTTCTTAAGTGCGAAGCACTCTCTGGAATTCGGACTGAATTCATTGTATTATGGTTTACACCCCGGCACTTACGAACCAATAGGCAAAGAATCTCTTGCTGCGCCAGATACTGTTGAAAAGGAACAGGCATTGGAAAGTGCGGTTTACCTCAGTGATAAATTTACGATCACACCGGCGTTGGTAGTTGAAGGTGGGATCCGGTTTTCAATGTACAATTATCTCGGTCCGCAATCGGTAAACCAGTATCCTGCCGATGTTCCAAAAACGGCAGACAATATAGAATCGGTAAAAACATATGGCAAGAATGATATTATAAATACATATTCAGGTCCTGAATATCGTTTATCTGCGAGGTATGCATTTACAGATGATTTTTCAATCAAGGCAAGTTATAATACAGAGAGACAATATATACACGTGCTGTCCAATACGACCGCTATATCACCTACAGATATCTGGAAACTGAGTGATCCAAATATAGTACCTGAATGGGGAAATCAGTATTCACTTGGCTTTTACAAGAATCTGAAAAATAACACCATCGAAACTTCAGTAGAGGTTTACTATAAAACCATGCAGCATATACTTGATTATAAAAGCGGAGCCATACTTGTTTTGAATCATCATATTGAAACAGATGTAATCAACACAAACGGCCGGGCCTATGGCATTGAATTCATGATTAAAAAAGCAACGGGTAAATTAAATGGCTGGATCAGTTATACCTATTCCAGAACAGAATTAAAACAGGCAGACCCTTATGCAGGTGAACTGATCAATGATGGTCATTATTATCCTTCAAATTATGATCAGCCTAACTCAGCAACGATTTTATTGAATTACAGGGTTAATCACCGGTTCAGTCTTTCTTTGAATAGTACTTATACAACAGGTCGCCCGATCACTTTACCTACCGGCTCTTATTTTTATTACAATTCATTCAGAACATTATATTCCGACAGAAATTCATATCGCATACCTGACTATTACCGGACTGATTTTTCAATGAATATCGACGGCAATCACAAGGTTCACCAGAAATTCCATAATTCCTGGACCATCGGCGTCTACAATCTTTTCGGAAGACAGAATCCTTATTCGGTTTATTATGTTTCGCAAAATGGTGCTCTGAATGGATATCAGCTTTCCATTTTTGGAAGTGCGATTCCATTCGTAAATTATAATGTAAGATTTTAATTATTTTCATGAAAGTGAAATATTGTGTTTTGTTGATTATTGTGTTTGGAGCTTGTACTAAGCCATATGTTGCAAATATTAAAGGCCAGTCCGTGGGATTTCTGGTTGTAGAAGGATATATAAATGTTTCAGGGACCACAACCATTCATATGTCCAGATCTACCGGTCTGGATTCACCACAATATATTCCTGAACTTGGCGCACAACTGGTCATTGAGTCTAACAACGGCGGCAGTATTCCGCTTACGGAAGCAGGAAATGGAGTTTATTCTGTAGATGGTTTGAATTTGGATCCAACATCGCAATACCGATTACAAATACTAACGGCGGGTAAGGAATATTTATCTGACCTGTCAACAGTTAATATAACACCTCCCATCGATTCTGTAAACTGGACGGCGAATTCAAGCGGTGTCAACATTTTTGTATCCACACATAATGATCTGGTTCAGCCGGGTTATTATCAGTGGTCATTTAATGAAACCTGGGAATATAACTCCGGATACAGCTCGGATCTGGAATATCAGAATTCAGAACTTATCGCCAGGCCCCTTCAGGATTTAATTTATACCTGCTGGCGCACTGATTCCTCTACAAATATTGCGATCTCAAATACGGAGAAATTGAGTTCTAATGTTGTTTATCAATACCCGCTTACTCAAATTCCCTTTGATAATACAAATAAAATGACGGTCAAGTATAGTATACTTGTGAAACAAACCTCCCTGTCCAAGGATTGGTATGAATGGGTTCAGAAAATTCAAAGAAATACGGAACAACTGGGATCTATATTTGATGCACAGCCTTCAGAAACCGGAGGTAATATTCATTGTACCACGGATCCGACGGAAATGGTTATTGGATTTATCGGAACCACTACGGAAACTGAGCAAAGGATTTTCATTAGAAGATCACAGTTACCATTTGCAAGGATTTATACAGGCTATGAATCGTGTACCCTAAATACTTCAGGACTTGATCCTGCGAGTCTGGCGTCTGAATTTTCTACCGGCTTTTATATACCGGTACAATTAGTTTATGCCAATGGAATAGCCGTTGGCGTCACGAGTTCGTCGCCTGATTGTGTGGATTGTCGGGTACAGGGAGGAACATTAACAAAACCAGATTTTTGGCAATAGATTCTAAAGCTTTTTGATTTTACAATGAAGATGAAAATTCATATAGCTATAACAGGTACTGGTTTCAGAATGCTGTCTTCCCTTTTTGTGGGACTTCTTATTTCTTTG
>DATHPV010000231.1:0-5424 GCA_035483495.1 Puia sp. | reverse complement strand
CGTCCATATTTTCAAAGCCTTTAAAAGAAACGAGGACGAGGGCTGCTCCAATCAGTACCCATCCCATTAAACATTTCATAGGAATTGTTTTCAGGCAGTAAAAGCTAAAAATATGCCAAACTGAAAGGGACACCCTAAAATGCTCAAAAACAGCCCATATACATTAACTTTGAACCCATTACACCATCCTTTTCATTCGAAAATGGCTAAAAAATCATCAATTCTCATCATCATGGACGGCTGGGGTTTGGGCAAAGTGGAATCAGCAGATGCTGTAAGACACGCGAAAACTCCTTTCGTAAGCTCACTTTACTCAAAATACCCAAATAGTACACTTATAACCTGCGGGGAATCGGTGGGTCTGCCTGAGGGACAGATGGGAAACTCAGAAGTCGGTCATTTAAATATTGGTGCCGGCCGTATTGTTTATCAGGAGCTTCAACGGATAAATGTTGGCATCAGGGATGGTTCATTTGAAAAAAACCCGGCACTTCTCAAGTCAATTCAATTCGCCAAATCGAATAACAAAAAATTACACCTGCTTGGGCTTGTGAGTGACGGAGGTGTGCATTCGCACATTAATCACCTCAAAAAAATTATTGATTGCTGTAAATCGGAATCTTTAACATCAGTATTTATCCATGCGTTTACGGATGGCCGTGATACAGATCCGAAGAGCGGGTATGACTACATCAAAAGTCTGGAGGATCATCTGGAAACCACAGGTACTGGAAAAATTGCAAGTGTTTCCGGAAGGTATTACGCGATGGACAGAGACAAACGATGGGAGCGCATTAAACTCGCATATGATGCCATGGTGAATGGTTCAGGAGGCACCGGTAGTACTGCGCTCAAAATCATTCAGGAAAATTATGAAGCTAATATTACAGATGAATTCATCAAACCCAGTGTGGTATTGAATTCCGACGGACGACCCATGGCTACTATTTCCGATGGAGATGTGGTAATCTGTTTTAATTTCAGAACAGACCGATGCCGGGAAATCACAGAAGTCCTGACACAAAAAGATTTTCCTGAACTTGGGATGAAAAAACTTTCATTGTATTTCACAACGATGACTGAATACGATCATCATTTCAAAGATATTCATGTAATGTTTGAAACTGATGATTTAAAAATGACGTTGGGTGAAGTGATTGCAAAAAATATGCTCACTCAAATCCGAATAGCAGAAACCGAAAAATATCCACACGTAACTTTCTTTTTCAGTGGAGGAAGAGAAAATGAATTTGAAGGTGAGAAACGTTTAATGGTTCCTTCTCCAAAAGTAGCAACCTATGATTTACAACCCGAGATGAGTGCGGAAGGAATTACTGATGCCATCGTACCTGAAATAAATCATAAAACCGCCAATTTTATTTGTTTGAATTACGCCAACGCGGATATGGTTGGCCATACAGGTGATTTCCGGGCAGCAATTAAAGCAGTAGAAACAGTTGATCGATGCGTAGAACGGGTGGCAACAGCTGCCCTTGCCAACGACTATGTCGTCTTTATAACTGCTGATCATGGCAATGCCGATTTTATGATCAATCCCGACGGTTCCCCCAATACTGCCCATTCTCTTAATCTGGTCCCCTATTTTATTCTTGATAATCAATGGCATGGAAATGTTATTCCCGGGAAGCTGGCCGACATTGCTCCAACACTACTTAAATTGATGGGCTATGAAGTTCCTCCGGAGATGACTGGTAACATCCTGTTCAGCTAAAAAATGCACCTAAACTTTGATCCGTGCAGCTTTCGCACTCTAAAATTGTCTAATTTACAGGGCAACGAGGTTTAATATGACCGAAGAAGCCATTTTACAAGGCTGTTTGAAAAATCACGCTGCTGCACAAAAAGAGTTGTACAACCGGTATAGCCCGAAAATGCTTGCAGTGTGTTACAGGTTTGCTCATAACAGAGAGGATGCTGAGGATATGCTTCAGGAAGGTTTTATCAAAGTATTTCTTCAAATGCATACGTTCCAGGGCAAAGGTGCATTTGAAGGCTGGATACGCCGCATCATTGTACATACCTGTATCAATCACCTTAAAAAGAACAAACGCTTTAACGAAAGTGTGGATATCATTCAGGCAAGTGCTATCCAGATTCGAGAAGAAAATATTCCTTCCATCGTTCAGGCAAAACAGATTGTTGATTGCATTCGTATTCTTCCGGTGGGATATAGAACTGTTCTGAACCTTTATGCAATAGAAGGTTATTCCCACAAGGAAATTTCCGGAATGCTTGACATTGAAGAAAGTACCAGTAGATCCCAGTACACGCGTGCCAGGCAAATGCTGGAAGAGATTTTGATTAAGAGAAATCTGATACCGGTAACAAAAGAAAAAACAGATCGCTTAACCGCAATACACTGAACGCAGGAGACGAACCAAAACTTCCGAAAATGAAGGAGCGATTTTTATACGAAGAAGAATTCGAGAAGCAGCTGAAAGAGAAAGCTGATCAATTCAAAATGTATCCTTCGGATAAGGTTTGGAGTGAAGTAAATAGTTCAATACACCCGAGAAGCAGAAAATTTGTTGTAGGAATGACCATTCTTATTGGTGGCATTCTCGTTCTGGCAGGTAATCAATTAATTTCCCCTTCAAAGAATCTGTCTAATAAACTGATAACATCAAAAGTCAATGTTCCTGCGAAATCAGCTGCCACAGAGGATCCTGACCGGTCTGCTGCAAACGATTTCGCAATTAATCCGTCAGATAACAGCAACGACCAGCATAGTCCTGACCAGAATCAGAATACAGCTACCGCATATGTTTTTCATTCGGGCCTTTCTTCTGATCGGGAATCACCGACGAACGAATTGCTTGAAACACGCTCCGGGAATTTACAGTCAGTTGGTCATCAGGAATCCGCTATTCAGCCCCCGGATCTAAAGGTTTCTGCAAAATCGAGCGCTGCACCACTATTGGTTCCAGAACTGAATGATGAGCAACAAACTCAGAGCGAAAATCCGGCAATCAATACTGCTTCTTCTGAACTCGCTCCAGTAATATCTTCATCACAATCCAATCGTATTCAAAACGAGAAGCTCAGCTGGCAGTTGTATATAACGCCTACCCTGAATACTCATTACCTTAATGGCATAAGCTATCAAACCGTAGCACAATCAATACCGTCATCTCCTATCATGGTTGTTCATTTTGCGAACGTAAATGGATTAGTTGATAACACCCCCATGATGGGTTATAATCTGGGCGGAAATATCTTATATAAAATTTCGAAAAATATTTCTTTGAAGGTAGGATTGGAGTTTAGTTTTAACCGGTACAACATAAAAACCTATAACTCCAATCCATATCAGGCATCAACGAGGCTGAATACCTATCTTGGATATTTTGTTGATTCGCTCGCCAATTCCAATTCGGGGATTACAATAGATAAGAATCAGCAGCAATATCAGAATCGTTATTATCAACTGTCTCTGCCCATTGGAGTTGAAATGAAAGTTGCAGGGAAGGGCAAATTGCAGTTACATCTCGGGGCTACACTACAACCCAGTTATCTTTTAAATACAGATGCATACGTACTTTCGGACGATTATAGCAGCTATATAAAAGACGCTCAGGCATTCAGAAGATGGAATCTGATAGCAGGAACTGAATTATATCTCTCCTATTCAATAGGCAAAATACGTTGGGAAATCGGTCCCCAGGTGAGATACCAGATTTTCTCTACTTACCGGAACAGTTACCCCCTTCAGGAGAATATGGTGAACTATGGAATTCGTTTCGGGATTTCAAAATCAATCAGGTAGTTTTCTTTGCATGAACTAATTTTATCGGATGAAAAAATTAGTCATCTGCTCCTGGATTATTTTAGGCATTGCGTGTCATTCCCGATCACCTGCAACAGCGATTGATAATACGGTTCAGAGTGATTCAGCAAAAAAAAGCTATCTCCCGGTTGGAGATTTAATTCGATCTGAAATTGCAAACGTCGATTCCTTTCCTCAGAGATTGATGAGATATAATATCGAAAATGGCAAAACAGATTCGGCAATAATTACAACTTCAGTCTTTGATCTCCTGGCCCGAGAATTTATAATGCCCGGTCTTGACAGTAGTTATTTTGCAAGAAATTTTGAAGAAAACTCATTTGTTGACCGGTCCACAAATCTCGTAAGTTTTACTTACTCAACCAAAGACACCGGATATGGGTTAAAGAGAGTAGACGTTCTTGTTTCGCCCCGATCAGGTTCTGACAAACTAAGTTCCATTTATATGGAAGCTATTTCGGGAAATAAGGACAGTTCCATTATCAGTAAAATGACCTGGAAAGCCGGAAAAAATTTCGGAATAATACATATCTATAAACCCAAAAACGGCCCCGAAACCGTGAAGCAGACGCTGGTCGTGTGGGACACCGATAAATAAAAAATGGATCAGGAAGCATTTCAGCATCTAGTACAAACCATACCATTGGAACCCGGTATATATAAATATTTCGGTTCTAAAAAGGAATTGCTGTACGTTGGAAAAGCAAAAAATCTGCGCAAAAGAGTTAGTTCCTATTTCAATAAAACACTCTCAAATTATAAGACCTATGAACTTGTTAAACGGATTCAATTCATAGAATTCACCCTTGTGAATTCTGAACAGGATGCTTTCTTACTGGAGAATTCACTTATCAAACAATATCAACCCCGGTTTAACATTAATCTGAAAGATGACAAGTCTTACCCTTTTATTGTAATTAAAAAAGAGCATTTCCCCCGGGTATTTCTTACCCGTTCTAAAATAAATGACGGTTCGGAATATTTGGGGCCTTTTACCTCTGTAGCTAAAGTTCGGGAGCTTATCGATTTTGTAAAATCGACTGTTCAGCTTCGTACCTGCAAACTGAATCTTACGCCTTCAAATATTGCCAAAAAAAAATTTAAGGTTTGCCTGGAATATTATTTGGGCAATTGCAAAGGACCCTGTGAGGGATTACAAACAGAAGAAGATTATTCTGGCGAACTAAGGAAAGTCAAATATATTCTGAAAGGAAATCTTAGCCCTGTTATCAGTGGATTCCGACAGGAGATGAAGGAAGCAGCGGATAAAATGGCATTTGAGAAAGCGGAAATCATCCGAAAAAAAATAGAACACCTTGAAAGCTATCAGTCAAAATCGGTTATCGTAAATAAACACATCGTTCAGGCAGACGTTTTCTCCATGTTTCGCGCAGGTGAATCTGCATTCATCAATTATCTGATGGTTGAAAATGGAACAATCGTTCAAACACATAACACGGAAGCAAAATCGCTGTTGGAAGAAACGGATGAGGAGATCATGGTTTTTTCCATAGCGCAATTGCGTGACCGCTTTAACAGTACATCTAAAGAAATCATACTTCCATTCCCGGTAGACTATCCTGAAGAAGGAGTAATGGTGACACTGCCCAAAGGCG
>DATHPV010000230.1:0-2366 GCA_035483495.1 Puia sp. | reverse complement strand
GTCGGGCAGCCACTGGTGGTGAAATTTGGGCTTATTGACGGCATCCGGAACCGACATTCCAAAATCAATGATATCGATAAGCGTCTGGAAAACTGAAGTTGTAATGGTCGTTCCCCCCGGGGTTCCCAATATTAAGAAAGGTTTGTTTTTAAATAAGACTATGGTAGGCGTCATCGAACTGAGCATTCTTTTTCCGGGAGCTATAGCGTTTGCTTCGCCACCAACCGCTCCATACATATTTGGAACACCGGGTTTAACACTGAAATCATCCATTTCATTGTTAAGTAAAAATCCAGCTCCACCAACAACAGTACGACTTCCATATCCGCCATTGAGGGTAGTGGTAACAGAAACGCAATTCCCGTCCCGGTCACAGGTGTTAAAATGTGTGGTTTCTTCACTTTCAGGAATCACACCCGCCTGTATCAACTCACTATTTCCTGCGGAGTCTTTCTTAAAATTTTTCATACGTTCTTTCACGTAAGGATAACTTATCAATGTTTTGGTCGGGACTTTAAAGAAGTCGACATCGCCCAGATATTTTGCTCTGTCGGCGTAAGAAAGTCTTTCAACTTCAGCCATTAAGTGAACGGAAGCGACGGATTCAAAACCATATTCATTCAAATTCTGATCTTCAACCATGCGCATCATCTGGGGCAAAAGAATTCCACCGCTGCTGGGCAGTGGCATAGTAATTAACGTATAATCTTTTTTGTAATTGAAAATGACCGGTTGTCTTTCTTTTGCGGTATAATTCTGAAGGTCCTGATAAGTAATCATTCCTTTTCCTCGTTTCATTTCCTCTTCAATAAGCCGGGCTGTTTCTCCTTCATAAAATCCTTTCGCGCCCAGATCCCTGATGCGTCTCAATGTTTTCGCAAGATCTTTTTGTATAAGTATGTCTCCTGGTTTCCAGCCGGAAGCTTTTACAAAAACCGGCAGTACCGTATTGTACTTTTTGAAATCTTCCTGGTTTTCGTTCAGGTCTGCTGCTTCAGCTGCAGAGATGGGAAAACCGTTTTCTGCCAGATCTATGGCTGGTTGTATCAGTTTATTAAAGGGCAGTTTTGCATATTTGTAACAGGCAAAAATCCCCGCTACTGAACCGGGCACGCCAGAAGAGAGATGACCGTTTTCACTCCTGCCTTCTATTACGTTTTCTTTATCGTCCAGATACATGTTCCTGGAACCTGCCGACGGAGCTTTCTCACGAAAATCAATCGTAATATTTTTTCCGTTTGATAAACGGGCTACCATAAATCCTCCGCCTCCTATGTTTCCGGCGCCGGGATAAACTACAGCAAGCGCAAGTTGCGTGGCGATGGCTGCATCAACTGCATTACCTCCTTCTTTTAAAATTCGGATACCTGCCTCGCTGGCCAGCGGATTGGCAGAAACAACTGCGCCGTTCCTGCAATTGACGAGTTTTCTGGATTTTAGATCAGAATTTTGAATCTGCTGACATTTTACCATTATTGAAAAAGGGACAGTCAAAATAAACCCTAAAATCAGGAATTTCAGAATTATGTTCATGATTTGAAAATTATGCAAAATTAACGAAGCGAACCATTTGTATTGCCGTCAATATAATATCGCACCTGGTTTATCCGGGATTCATTAATTTGAAGGCTAAAGATCTGCGTTAAAAATGAAAATTTTTCCTGCTTTTATATTTGCAATTTTTCTGTTCACAGAATATTCACCGGCACAAATTCCCGAAACCATGAATGCCTCTGAGATTCTGCTTCATATGAAAAAACTGGAAGTATTGGGGTCAGTACTTTATATAGCAGCACATCCTGATGATGAAAATACTTTATTGCTTACGTGGCTTTCAAAGGACAAATTATATCGCACCGGATATCTTTCGCTGACCCGGGGTGATGGAGGACAAAACCTGATTGGTGACGAACAGGGCATTGAACTCGGATTAATCAGAACACAGGAGCTTCTGGCGGCCAGAAGACAGGACGGCGCAGAACAATTTTTTTCACGCGCCTATGATTTTGGATTTTCCAAATCTACTGCTGAATCACTTCGTCTATGGGACGAACAAAAAATATTGAGTGATGTAGTTTGGATCATCCGGAAATTCCAGCCAGATATCATTATTACCCGTTTTCCGGAAGATAAACGGGCAGGTCACGGACAACATTCCGCATCTTCTGTACTTGCCCGTGAAGCCTTTATTGCTGCAGCAAATCCAAATGAATTTCGTGATCAATTTAAATATGGAGTTAGTCCGTGGAAAACAAATCGGTTATTCTGGAACAATTACAGATTTGGATCAGTCAATACGACCAGTGAAGACCAATTGAAAATACAGGTGGGAGGATTTAATCCACTTCTTGGAAAGAGCTACGGTG
>DATHPV010000229.1:0-4208 GCA_035483495.1 Puia sp. | reverse complement strand
TTCAAGATATTAAGGTAGCGATTAAACCAATAAAAAAAGGCACTTCAGTTGAAGTGCCTCAAACAGACAGAAATATTAAATATTCGGTTGCGGAGTATATCTCAGGTAAGGCTTTACAACCTTAACACCTTTGGGAAATTTCTTTACAGCATCTTCTGTTGTAACAGCGGGTACTATAATTACATCTTCGCCTTCCTTCCAGTCTGCCGGAGTCGCCACACTAAAATTAGCAGTCAGTTGCAGAGAATCCACAACACGTAAAACTTCAATAAAATTTCTTCCTGTAGAAGCCGGATAAGTAATTATCAATTTTACAGTTTTATCGGGACCGATTACTACCAGAGAACGGACGGTTGCAGTTGCTGAAGCATTTGGATGAATAAAATCATACAAACTGCTCACCTGCCTGTCAGCATCTGAAATGATGGGAAATTCAACATTTACATGTTGTGTTTCGTTAATATCATTGATCCAGCCATGATGACGTTCCAGTGTGTCCACACTAAGCGCAAGAACTTTTACATTACGCTTCGCAAATTCTTCTTTCAATGCGGCCGTTTTACCAAGTTCCGTTGTACAAACAGGTGTATAATCGGCAGGGTGAGAAAATAAAATGCCCCATGAATTTCCAAGAAAATCATAAAAATCAATTTCACCAATCGAAGTTTTAGCTTTGAAGTTGGGAGCAATGTCCCCTAATCGTAAACTCATTGTTGTACATTTTAAATATTAAAAACAATAGAAGGATTACAAATATATTAATTCTCTATTGATTAAGTAGACTTTAAGACAAATTTCACGCATCTAATGGCTAAACCGCTGATTTACAGACGCTATATAATAAATAAAAAGAAGGCTTTCCAACGAACTTTTAAGTAATTTATAGGCATTATCAGACCGGTTTAATTCACACCGGGAGCTATCGTAATTTTAAAAATCAATGAATGGAATGGCTGAACAGCAGTATTGCACCTCTTAAGGCACTTCTCGCTTTCCTATATAAGAAGTCGAAAACAAACGACGTTCATAAAAAGCAGGTCATCATAGAACTGCGTGATAACCTGAATGTTTTTAAGAATGGATTTTTTAACCAATCGTCCTACGACTTAATGATCGATCTTCTGTCAAGGGATGCCATACAGGCGGCCATTAAAGAGAATTTCTCTTTTAAAAAACTCAGGGCGGGCACTATCCATCCGGCGATCATTTATGAAGAAAGAAATAAAAAATATGCAGGCTGGACTGCTGAAAAACTAACGGATAAGATTGATGAAAAAATTGTCGAATTGAAGAATATAAAAAAAATGAACCACGATACGGTGAAAGATGTCCGCAATAATATTTCTTTGATGATGAGTAATCTTTATTTCCGCATGAAATTACTCGCCGACTTTATTCAATCTAAATAAACCTGAAGAAAGTGTGGGGGTATGGGGGTATGGGGGTATGGGAGTGTGGAAGAAGATCAGGCGCTATACTTTCAATTTGTCTTCCTGGTGTTTCCAGAGTTCCATAAATATGGCACTTCTGTTCTTCAGGTCAGAAAAATTCCCTTCGTCTGCTATCCGACCGTCCTTTAATACATAGACATAGTCAAAATATTTTAACAGGTATAACCGGTGAAGACTGGAAACAACGGCTTTGTTCCTGCATTCTTCGAATAATTTCTCATAAATCAACACTTCGGTTTTGGGATCCACACTACTTGTTGGTTCATCCAGTAAAATAATATCACTGCTCTTTGCTGCTAAAATTCCGCGGGCGAGTGCCAGTCGTTGTTTTTGTCCGCCTGATAAATTCACGCCTTTCTCCATGATATTAGACTGAAGACCTTTCGGCAATTGTTTAATCACTTCCGTGAAATGTGCAATATCACAAACTTCAAATATTTCTCTTTCTTCAAAAGGCAAGCCCAGCGTGATATTATGTTCAATCGTATTTTCAAAAATCTCAGGCTCCTGAGGAAATAGTGTTGAAGAATCAGCGATGCTTGCCGCTTCGTAATTCACCCCATCGATTTTTATCTCTGCACCGTGCTCAGGTTCATACAAACCTCTCAGCAATGCCATCAATGTAGTTTTTCCCGAACCGCTTTCTCCAATCAGTGCTACGCGTTTTCCTCTTTCTATTCTGATATCAATATCATGCAGACTTTGCGCCTTTTCAGTGGAAGAAAAGGTTTCCTTATGCGAGAAGTTTAAATTCCTTATGGAGAGAATCTTCCAATGTCCGGGCAATTCAGCGGATGCTTCAGGGAGATGTTGTTTTTCGTAGGCTTCAGATATAAATCTGGCCGTTTGAACATTTGTATCGAATTGCACTATTTGTGTGTACTGCCAGGCAACGTCCTGAAATACGCTGGTGAACTGATTTACAAAACCAAGTAATGCAACAAGATTGCCCACCATAAATACCGTGCCCGGAATCCAATGCTGGTATACATAACCGACCACAGTAATGATATAGATGAGTGAGATCAGGATATCAGCAAAAAACCATTTCCACTCGTTGATAATAACCGTGCGCATAAAAGGCGAAAAAACATCTTTGACTTTTTGCAAAAGTCCTTTTTCCATTCTTTTTTCCAATCTCAGTGTAATCACCGTATTAATATTGGAAAGACTGTCGAACAAATTACTGGAGACTATGTGCTCCTTTTCGTTTGTCTCATCTACGGCTTTTACAAAAGGCTTGTCAAATTTAAATATCACCCAAACCGTGAACAGACCTAAGACGACGCCGATTGAGCCAAACAATGGAGAAAAAATAACCATTGCGATAAATGAAGAGAAAAACTTTGTAATAGCGTACAGATACATGAATCCGTTTTGAAAAAATTCTTTCAATGCTTCATATGCTTTTCGTAGTCGATTTATAGTGGAACCACTATGATGATCCTGATGCCATTTTACAGGCAGATGCAACGTCTGATGATACAATTCGTTTAAAAAATTTCGGCTCAGATTAAATGCCAGTTTCCGTTCCATCACACGGGCGGGCCCGTGAAATCCCCATTCTGTTAATTTCAACAAAAAATATAACGCCCCATATAACCAGGCGTACCGGAGTAGCCCGATACCTTCCTTTTGTAAATTATTTACAAACCAGCCGTACAACAATGGATAAAGAGCAAAAACACAGCTCGCCAATAAAAAAAGGGAATACACTAAAACATATTGTTTTTTTTCCCGGCGTGCATAGTGCCAGGCTGTTCTCATAAGCGATATGTAAGGATTCGCCATAGCTAAAAGGAAATGAAGATTGTGCAGATCAATATCACAAAAGTAATTTTTGCTATTGTCAATCAAACTTAAGAAAAAGCAATAGCGTTTAAGATATATGCTTTACGCTTTTACGTTACTTTTACGGTATGGCAAATCCAAATTTGCAGGCAGATAAATCAGCGGCTGGTGCAGCTGACAAGGAATTTGAAAACAGTATTCGTCCTTCAGCGATCCGGGATTTTTCGGGTCAGCCCCAGCTTATCGAAAACCTGCTGATTTTTATCAAAGCGGCGAAACAAAGAGGAGAGGCACTGGATCATATTCTTTTTCACGGACCTCCGGGCCTTGGTAAAACAACACTGAGCAGGATTGTTGCCAATGAACTCGGCGTACAAATCAAAGAAACATCTGGACCGGTTATTGAAAAACCTGGTGACCTTGCCGGATTGTTAACCAACCTGGAACCTAATGATGTTCTTTTCATAGATGAAATTCACCGTTTGAGTACAGTTGTTGAAGAATACCTCTATTCCGCGATGGAAGATTACCGTCTTGATATAATGATAGATACCGGACCCAATGCTCGAAGCATTCAACTGAGCCTCAATCCTTTCACGCTCATTGGTGCAACAACCAGAAGTGGTTTGTTGACGGCTCCTCTGTTATCCCGTTTTGGAATTAAATCAAGGCTTGAGTATTATGATCACGCCACACTTCAGAAAATAATTTTACGCTCGTCGACTATCCTGGATACTAAAATAACTTCAGACGCTTCTGAAGAAATATCACGCCGGAGTCGTGGAACACCGAGAATAGCAAATGGTCTGTTGAGAAGGGTTCGGGATTTTGCTCAGGTACTGGGAAATGGCATCATTGATATGGGTATCACCAAACATGCCTTACGAGCGCTGCACGTAGATGAACATGGACTCGATGAAATGGATAATCGTATTCTAACTACTATTATAGAGAAGTTCAAAGGTG
>DATHPV010000228.1:0-5010 GCA_035483495.1 Puia sp. | reverse complement strand
GCCGGAACGAATCGGTGAGACCCGAATCTTTTTAAGTCAAGATTTGAAGGCCCTCATGTGTAATTTCCATTTCTTCAATCAGTACTTTGTTTTCACGGGCGTCCAATTCACCCCATACAACCCGGCAGGGCCATGCGTTGTGAACGGCCCAGGTGATGATCGGGTTATGTGCTTCATCCAGTAATTTTATGGTGATATCCCGTCGAAATGTTGCAGATCTTTCCTGAAAAAAATAGGTATTCTGCCACCAGAAATAAAAATCAAAATCCCAGGCAAAAACCCCTCTCTGTAATATGATATTACCATAAACAGTTCTTCCCGGCTGTTTCAAGGTATTGTATCGAACCGAATTACCCTCACGGTATTCAATAACGGAAGTGGCAACTTCCAATCCGCTTATCCTGGTAAATCCCATTCTGGCAAAACCCATGTCTGCTTCAAAATGAAAGCCTGGTAAGGGATATGTTTTTGCAGGATCGAACATGGCTAGGTTTTTTTAATGAAAAATATAAGGTCGGAATATATTTCCAGGTTATGGGTAATTTTCGATTTGTACCATTTATTACTTTCATCCTTATAATTTAAGGTGAAACTGATCAGCCAGTCTTTCAAATGCCTGAAAAACGATTCGTAACTGTCCACAAATATTTTTATTTCTTTCAGCGGAGCCAGGTAACTGATTTCTTCAAAAATAGAAAGTTTTGCGATATCTGTTTTGCCCTCCAGGCCAATGATCGCCGCAGATGGTTTTATTTTCAGGCTGAGAATGGGAGCTGTACCAATATTTTTAATAACAATAAAAACCATTTCGGCATCAATCTCGAAGTCGACGACGATTTGTCCCTTCCGGGATTTGGTTTTCTTTTTTTTACCCATAACAGCTATGTTCAATAATACATTTTTTTCCCAACTTCCGCATAGTATAACGGCCGTTTCCGGAAATAAAGTATATGGCATGATTTTGTAACATCACTGAACGTGTTTCATCACTTAACTCATATTTAAAAAATATATAATGAAAAAAGTATTGTTAATACTGTTAGCCGGAGTTGCGGTTGGATTATTAGTAGCGCCAGAAAAAGGCAGCAAGACCTGGAAAAAGATTGTGGATGGCCTTGATGACATAAAGGATAAAGCCGTAGATGAAATGAACAACCTGGTGGATAAAGGAAAAGATCTTGCCGCCAAAGGGAAAATGGCATCCAAAAAAGTATCTAAATCCTGGTAAAATAACGAGGTTATTTTTTTGCTACTACCAGCTGCCTCTTACGTTTGGTTGGAATTTCAACGCCTAATAACATTCCCCAGGGTTTCATTTCCGGCATTCTGTCGAATATGATTTTCAAAACGCCGATAAAAGGAATGGAAAGAAACATTCCTGAAATACCCCATAGTGCTCCGCCCAACAGGACGACTACGATGGAGATGAGTGCATTGATTTTTACTCTCGATGCAACAATATAAGGGACAAGAAAATGATTGTCGATGAATTGAATAACGATATATGAAATCGTAATCCATAAAGGAACCTGAAATCCGTCTTTTGTAACGAAGGCAATCACGATTGGAAATAAAACGGCAAGAATACCACCGATAAATGGCAGGATATTCAACAAGGCACCGAGTACCCCCAATAAAACAGCGTATTGAACATCCAGGATCAATAACGCAGAGGTGTTCAGCGTAGCTACGATCAACGCTTCCAGTAATAAACCAAACATGTAGTTCTGAATGGCACCTCTTGTTTGTTCCAGCACTACACTTACTTCCTTTTCATTTGCCCGGGCAAATATGTCAAAAAGAAAATTCAGAATGAGTTTCTTGTAAAATAAAAATAAGAATGTATAAACTGGCAGCAGGAAAAACATCGCCAGAATACCAAGTACTGTACCCATCGCAGAAGCTAATACCGGTTTGAGATTATCCTCCGCCTGACTGATATACTCATTCTGTTTTTTGGTATTTATTCCGAAATCCGTTCTCGCGAAGTGCTGGAATTTAGCTGCAAGAGTGACGAACTTTTCTTTAAATGCCGGAAGTTCATCTGAAAAACTTCTCACTTCAACAACAAAGAAATATGTTATCCCCGCAATGATGACCATCGCGACAATGATGGAACAGGCTATTGCAAGTACTTTGGGAAAATGCCATTTCTCCAGCAATTTAGTTACGGGATTTAATAAAATAGCCAGCAATAAAGCAAAGGACAAGGGAACAAGTATTTCACGAAGGTTGCATAGGATATAAACCAACAGTACCAGTCCTAACATTATGACTGTAATTTTCATGTAGAAAGGATACTTTTTTATCATATTTCTCAGATTAGGCGTTTATGTGAATGAAGTTAGTCGCCGCCATTGAACTTTTCGTTTAATTGACAGGCTTAGTTTTTAGTTTGGGCTTTTTCTGGTCGTCCTTATGAGGAACTTTATCCTCAATAAATTCGTTCAGTACCATTTGATTCATATCTATCAGGTTTTTCATTGCGTCTCCAATTGTATTATTAAAGTACAGAAATACCTGTTTCCCCTGTTTTAGCCACGAACATATGTTTTGCCTGTAATGTTGAAGCAATTCATATTCGTAAGAACCCCGATAATCCCCGGCGGGACCGTGAAACCGAATGTAGACAATAGCTTGAGATTCTTCCTTTAAAGGAGTTTTGGATTTCGGCATATCATGAATGACAATTGCGATGCCAAGTTTGCTCATCAAATCATAAACAGACCCTGTATACCATGAGTTATCACGAAATTCGATGGACAAACTCCAACCGTCAGTCACATTCGAATCGCTGATAACCTCCAGTAACCTTATGAGCTGGCTTTTGTCACCGATTTTTATAGATGGGGGCAACTGAATCAGCAGACAACCTTTTTTATTGCCCACTTCAGAAATTGTTTTGATAAAAGATGAGATTTCGGGCGGATTGAAAATGAGTCCTTTTTCATGAGTTATTCCCCTGTGAATTTTAAATGTAAACTTGAAATTTTCCGGAACTTCCGTCGCCCATCTTGCGACAGTAGAAGGCATAGGTACTTTATAAAATGAACTGTTTATTTCAATACTGTTGAAGAGCGACCCGTAATATGCAAGTCTGGTTTTATTCCTGAATTCCTCCGGATAAAAAAGTTTATTGGGTACGGGCAACAATAAACCGCTGGTTCCTGCATAAAATTTTATTTTCTCCGGCATATCTGTACAATTAGGATTTTCTCTCGAATGAAAATATTTCGGCATCTTTATTCAACCTTCCTTTGATCAGATCGGTGATTATCTGTGCAGCAACCACGCTGAATGTAATTCCATTCCCGCCAAATCCGAGCGCGTAATAAGTATTGGGCGTTTTTGAATATTCTCCAATGTATGGTAGAGCATCTTTTGTCCTGCCAAATGTTCCGCTCCAGGCAAATTCACTTTTAAATTGGACGTCAGGGAATGTTTTTTCAAAGTCTTTTTGAAGAAGTGAAGCTTTTTTCTGAAATATTTCTCTCGAAGTTTTTGTGCTGAATCTTTCGTCTCTCCCGCCAATGATAATACGGTTGTCTTTTGTAAGCCTCATGTATAAATAGGGATCATCCGTGTTCCAGATCATCGTGCCGTCCTTCCACAATTCTTTTTTCTCAGTTGCATTTTCGGAAATAACAGCGTAGGTACAATATAGATCAACAATGTCCTTTGAGATAAAATTTACAATTTCAAATCCTGAGGCATTTATGAGTTTCCCAGAACTAACTTTATATCCATCTTCCGCCGTTAATTCAACATTCTCTGAATTATATTTTATCGATTTTATTTTGGTTCTGTCATAAACCCTGAGTCCTTTTTGTATGCTGTATTGTAGCAAAGCGTGAGTAAAAGCATATGCATTAATCGTAGCACCTTCCCGGGAAAGAATAGCATATTCAGCCTTCATGCCATAGTCGACTTTTATCTGGTCTCTGGTTAGTATTTCGACGTTGAAACCCGCATTTCGGCGAGCTTCAAATTCCTTTTTTATAAAATTTTTCTGCGACGAATGAGATGTGTAGTATAAACTTTGGCGCTTGTCAAATTCACGGTATCCGATTTTCTCCATAATTCCAACCAGAATGTCTATGGATAAACCACATAATTGATACGCCCTTACTGCGTTTGTTTTACCAACGATGTCGATCAGCTGATGAAGAGGGGCATCTAATTCGTATTGCAGCAATGAAGTGCTGGCGCAGGTACTACCGAGACCAATCGTCCGGCCGTCCAGTAAAACACATTCCACGCCTGCTTCAGTTAGAAAATAGGCGCTGAGCGCACCTGATATTCCACCGCCAATAATGGAAACCTCCGGGGAAATATTATTCTGTAATCTCGGATATTGAAATGGCAGGCCATCTTTAATAAGCCAAAAAGGGTATCCGGCAGTTAACTCCATGCTCTACCCCTAAAAGAATTGTGCCAGAGCGAAATTCACGGATAAATTCTGTTAACGGCCTGCGCTAAAATTCCCAGCCGATCTTAAGAGTTACCCTGTTCAAACTATAGTTGATTTTTTCTGTACCATTATTTTGCGTAGTAAACGTGTAAATAAAACCGGGATCATAATAAACCTGATCATATGATTCCACTGATTTTTTATAAGAATAACCAAGACTGAGAATCACAGCATTCTTTTTCCCTGCAGATACTTTATACCCCAGGCCCAGATCAGTGTAAAAGCCGTTACTAAATTTATCATTCTGCACATAATTCGTTTTTTGCTGGTCTGTAGCCCAACTGAAGTTTACTCCCATATCCGCATACACTAATAATTTGTTATTCCCTTTCCCAAACTCTTTCCTGATATCCGCAAATAAAGGTATCGACCTGATTCTGTAAAAATCCAGGCCGAGTCCTACCCCGGCAAACCATGATTTATATTGAGCACCGTTGATGGTTTGCAACTGAAATGCTGATCCCGTTTCACCTTCGAGAAGTCCGACATTATTGATGGAATGGGATTGCCACTGAGCGGAGGGAGATTTTATTTGCGCT
>DATHPV010000227.1:0-6308 GCA_035483495.1 Puia sp. | reverse complement strand
AATAAAATGCGACTTCTGTAACTTATACGACACGGCTCCATTCATGGTGAACATTTTTGAATGGCCTGTTTGTAATAGTTTTATCTGCTGTATTACAGGATGAGATAATTCACTCAAAGATTTTTTCAGCACTTCGTTTTCTTCGATACCCAGTAATTGCAAGGCACTGGGATTAACCTGTTGAATATGATCATTGAAATCCAGAATCAAAATACCTGTAGGAGAAGTATTGATCAGTTTCTCCAGAAATAAATGTTGTTCTTCCTGTTTTGTCCGTTCCGATCTTAACTCATCCATCATTTGATTGTATACCTGAATCAACTTGTCCATTTCATATCTCCCGGTCGATAAGAATTTTACATTAAAATCCCTGTCCTTTATTGCATCTGCTCCCTGCATTAATAAATTGATTGGCTGGATCAGTTCATAGTACAGCTGCCAGCATATGACAATTGATAAAATGATGAAAGCCTCGGAAACAATAAAGAAGATCTTGTTTTCATTAAAAATAAAATAGGATAATATCAATGCAACGGTGTGCAGTATGGCAACAAACAAAATATATTTAGTCCGAAGTTTCATCGTAGGGAATATTATATTTTTCCAGTCGACGGTATAGTGCGCTGCGCGTAATGCCTAAGGATTTTGCTACTTTGGTGATCCTGTTCCTGTGAAATCCCATAGCCTTATTGATCATCTGGATCTCCATTTCTTCCAAAGTAAGATTACCAACTTCCGGCAATTGCAGATTTCCTTTCTTCTTAATCGTAGTTTCCAACTGGGATTGAAAATCGGATTCTTCAAGATGATCCTTCTTCGTGATGAGTATTGTTCTCTCTACTAGATTTTTCAACTGACGTATATTGCCGGGCAATGGAAGTCGCTGTAACCATTTCATGGCACCCGGAGTAACCGATAAATTCGGACGATTGTATATCTCGCGAAGATTGTCAACGAAGAAATTCACAAGCAGCGGAATATCACTCGCCCTGTCCCTGAGTGCAGGCAATTTGATTGTAATGAGATTTATGCGGTATAACAGATCTTCGCGAAAAGCTCCTTCGGCAACCGTTTCAATGAGATTTTTATTCGTTGCACAGATTATTCTTACGTCTACCATTTTTGCTCTGCTGCTTCCAAGCACTTCATAGGTTCTGTCTTGTAACACCCTTAATAGTTTTACCTGACTGCTGTGGTCGAGGTCCCCGATTTCATCCAAAAATATACTTCCCTTATTGGCCATTTCAAAACGACCGATACGGTCTGATTTCGCATCTGTGAAAGCGCCTTTTACATGACCGAACATTTCGCTTTCAAACAGAGCAGTGGAAATACCTCCAAGATTTACTTTTACAAAGGGCTTATTGTTTCGTAAACTATTTTGATGAATGGCTTCAGCCACTAATTCCTTACCTGTACCACTTTCTCCCATGATAAGGACAGAAGCATCTGTTGAAGCTATGCGCCCAATGGTTTCTAAAATTTCAAGCATCGCCGGATGTTCGCCGATAATATGTTGCAGCTGATACCGGTCGTCCAGTTTTTTACGGCTCAGTTTCTCTGTCTTTTTTTCCTGGAGATTCAGCAGCGTGTTTACAGATTGCAACAGATAATCATTGCTCCAGGGTTTATTGATGAAATCATTGGCACCTTCTTTCATTCCCTTCACGGCGAGCTCGATGGTTGCCCACCCTGTAATGAGAATGACAGGCACAACAGGATGTAGTTTCCTTATTTGATTTAAAAGTTTAATACCCTCATTCCCGGACGTTTCTATAGAGAAATTCAAATCGAGAATAATAAGAGAAGGCGTATTGTGATGGAGCCATGCAATGGCTTCGTTTGGTGACGTAACACCCTTTGATTCATAGCCCTCCCTCTGTAATAATAAGTGCAGGGAAGTTTTTACTGCATGGTCATCATCAATTATCAGTATCATATTGGAGCAGGCAATTTAATGTATTTTGAAGTCACGGTTATTCCTCATGCAGTGCAACAGCGGGATAAATGGCAGCAGCCTGCTTCCCGGGGTAAAGAGAACAAACAAATACCAGCAAGTAAATGAACAATACTGACAAAAAGATGGCGGCTAAATAGACACTTGCAGGCAAATCAAAAACATTGAGTAAAGGAAATTGCACGGCAAAAAACGATCCTACGATCAGAGACAGTGTGGCGAGAATCATCGACTCGCCGACCAGTTGCACAGAAACCGATTTTCCGGATGCACCTATTGCTCTGCGTAAACCAATTTCACCTCTACGTTTATTGATGTTGTACCAGAGTACGCCGAACAAACCCAACGCTACATTAACGATTAGAAAACCGGCAACAATCAAAAGCACGATCATAGGAACCAGATACCAATAGTTGGCACTTTTCAGTTTATTGTCCATATGTTCGATCTCAACGTTTGAGTTCTTCATGTAGTTCGCGAGCATTTTATATAGTTGACTTTCAAAAGCGGCATTTGTTCCCGGGTTAACTTTTACTAATATTTTACCCAGCCAGCGGAACGATCCGGTATCCGTTCTGCTATAAAGTCCTGGTTCCGTTTTTGCAAAATCTCCTTTCATTTTAACAGCATTAACAACTCCGATTACCTGCGACCTCGTTTTATTATCTCTGTCTTCAATGAATTCACCCACTGCATTATTTTTACCAAATATTTTTTCTTTCAAAACCGAATTGATTACGATATGAATGTCCCTGGCTACAGCATCTCCTTTATTGAACCATCTTCCCTCGAGCATTTGCATATTTAAAACTTTCTGATAGTTATCATCAACAGTATACCAATTAATATTATCGACTCTTTTATTTTTTATTGTGATCCCTCCGGTATTAGTGTTCTGTGAAAAGGCGGTATTGTCACTCGAAAAGCTGATTTCTTTTATCTGAGGTAACGACTTTATTGTCCGTACCATCGTTTCGTAAAACAGGTTCAGCGAATCGGTATTATCAGTATTAAATGAGTTATTGTAATTGACCACCCATACATTTTCATAATCAATCCCCATCGGCTTTCTGTAATTCTGATAGTCATATATCAGCAATGTGAAAACTGCGAATATGACGAGAAAAGATATCAGCATTTCTGATATCAGCAAAAGATTTTGTTTCTTTTTATTCCAGATCAATTTGAATAAATGCTTTAGCATATAATGTTGATTAATGAGTTTTAGATTTGTTATGCCTTGAGCGCAGTTACGACATTTAATTTTGACATTCGCCACGCAGGATAAACACCCGACAGAAAACCAAATACCAGGCAGATTATTAATCCAATAAATAACACAGTCAGGTTTAGCGACAACTCAAGATTCGGGATCAGGTTTTCACTGTTGATAAATTTTATGATAGCGATTGATAAAATTGTTCCGATCAACCCTCCTAAAAGGGTGAGAATAAGATTTTCGACAATAAACTGGTAAACCAGTATTTTAGAAGAAGCACCAAATGCCTTACGCACTCCGATTTCTGATGAGCGTTCCATGATACGCGTGATATTTATGTTTACCAGGTTTAAAGTAGGCAGCAGCATTAAAATAAAAGCAAACACTCCTATGACTGTGAGGACAATCAGAACTCCTGATTGCTTTTCATTTCCCGTATCCACATAAGAAGTAATATA
Organism: Puia sp.; assembly: GCA_035483495.1. GTDB lineage: Bacteria > Bacteroidota > Bacteroidia > Chitinophagales > Chitinophagaceae > Puia. The sequence goes on along the minus strand of DATHPV010000227.1, from coordinate 2,674 downwards.
AGTATCAGCGTGACTATACATACGATTAAATTCCTTACTTTCCATCGGTATTTTTTGAATCATTTGTTCATATTCGTCGTGCATTTTCGAAAGGTCCGATTTTGAATTGGCCAGAAGTATTCCCATATAACCACCCCGATAACCTTTATAATTATAATCCATTTTCGATACGGTGTATGGAAGATAGATATCACTGTATGTCATATAACTTGTTATTGGCACATTCTTTACCACACCACATACCCTGTATTTTACATTATCGGCTTCTATATATCTACCTACTACTGACGACTCGTCTCCGAAGTATGCATTCTTCATATCTGTTGAGATAACGGCAACTTTTTCGGCATTTTCTACCTGTTGTTTGCTGAAGGCTTTACCTTCTGTAAAATCATATTCCAGTACATCCCAGTAATCGGCGTTTGTATACTTATAGTTAACGGCGATTTTTTTATTGTTAACGTAAGTATTGGTGCCATTGAAATTCGAAGAAATAGCAATTTTAACAGGTATTTTTAAGCCGGCTGCGTAATGGTTCAGGAAGTAGAAAGAAGGCCCTGCGGAAGACATATTCGTTGGACCGTCTTCTTCCAGTCTTGTTATATAAAGTGATCTGTCACGTTTTTTGTCTGGATAATCGTCGCCCACTACTTTATTTATAAACGCAGTTAAAACCATCAGTATCGTGAGCGTGAAACTGATGCCAAACAAACTGATTACGGTAAAGAATTTTCTGCGTCTTAAAACAGCAATAGCAATTTTGAAATAATTTTTAAGCATAAACTGGATTTGTTAAATCGACTTGAAAAAAACATATCGGATTATTGAACCTGCGATCCATCAAATAATCTTACCAGGCGATGCGTCTTCTTCGCCATATGCTCATCATGTGTAACCATCACGATCGTGGTACCTTCGGATTTGTTCAGATGCAATAAAATATCCATTACCTCATTTCCCATAGCACTGTCCAGGTTTCCTGTTGGCTCATCTGCCAGGATAATTTCCGGTCTGCCAACGACAGCACGGGCTATTGCAACCCGTTGTTTTTGTCCGCCGGATAGTTGGGTGGGGAAGTGTTTTACACGATTGCTTAGACCGACTTTCTCCAGTGCATCAGTAGCAGATTGTTTTCTTTCTTTTTCCGAACTGGTTCTGTAAAGTAATGGCAGGCTCACATTGTCCAGCACTATCAGATCATTTATCAGGTGATAACTTTGAAAAATAAAACCCAGTTTTTTATTTCTGAATTGAGCCAGTTGTTTATCAGAAAGGTGATCCAGTTTCTGGTCATCAATTTTGATATCACCTTTGGATGGAGCATCCAGCAATCCCATGATATTGAGCAAGGTACTCTTGCCGCAACCCGAAGGACCCATGATGGAAAGAAACTCGCCTTTCCTGATGTTGAGGTTGATGCTGTTGAGTGCAAGTGTTTCAATCGTATTGGTACGATAAACTTTTTGAATGTTTTGTAAACTTATCATGGATTTATTTTTTAGACTTGGTGAATAGCGATTTATTTATAAGTAATTTTTTCATTTTTTTCGAAGTCATAAAGAGATAAATATCTCAATTGGTAATACGCTCCCCAGAAATCCCGCAGTGCAGAAATATAATCTCTTTTTGCCTGATCGTTTTCCTGAAAAGCAATACTTAAATCAGTAATGCTCAGGTTGCCGAGAATATACCTGTCTTTCGCGATCTGATATTTTTCGCTGGCAATGCTATCCGCTTCTGCAGTGAGCACTAACTGATTTTTCATCATGTCGAACAGAGTAACCTGGGTTACAATCTGCTGGACAAATATTTGTTTGTTCTGTTCAATGGTATATTCAGTGAGTTGCTGATTTGCCTGCGCGGTTCTGATTCTTGCTTTTGCCCTGCCCCAATCGAGTATTGGAATATTAAAACTCATTAGTAGCAATTGCTGGTTTTCAGGATTCTGATAGACATTTTCGATGTTCGGAGCACTTTTGGAATATCCCAAATTGGCGGTTAAGGTAGCGTTCAAACCATTATCTCCCCTGGCTTTGGCTACATCTCTTTTTGCTTCTGTTGCCTGACGCACAAAAGCAATGGCATCAGAGCGGTTTGCATATGCCTCGGATAATACCTTTTCTGTTTCAACACTCATATTAATGGTAGCGGCGGGCAACTCGAGTGAAATCTTTTCTGAACTTGTTAACCCGGTGTAAGAACGCAGGTTCAAAGTGGCAATCTGCATATCACGTTTAGCCGTGCCTTCCGCTTTTCTCGCGTTCAATTGTTCCAGAAGCAATTGAAGGATTTCGTTTTTTGATATTTTACCGAGCTCTAATTTTTCATTTGCGATGCGAAGAATATTATTAGTATTGGCCAGGTTGGTTTCTGCAATATGAAGGTTAACCTGCGCGATTAATAAATCAAAGAAATAACCTGTGGCGTTAATGGAAACCTGTTCCATAGATTCAATATAAGCCTGCTTGCTTTCATTATATTTTAGCGGTTCGATTTTATTGTCCCATTTCAAAGCATTGTATTGCCACAGTGGTTGCGTATAACCGACTCCATAAGGTAATGCATTGTATAAAGTATTTTTCTGATCAAAATCTGTGTAACGCTGGAGCTGCGTGGTTCCATAAATTGTTCCTCCTGTTGCAGCAATACTCTGACTGAAAGAAAGATTAAGCGC
>DATHPV010000226.1:0-7527 GCA_035483495.1 Puia sp. | reverse complement strand
GGACTTTAAAATGGACTGCAAAAATAGTTTATCCGGATTAGAAATCCCATTTCTATCTGCTGGTCATTATTCAAATTTTAGGTAGTATAATCCTAAATGTGGTCCCCTTGCCCAGATCTGACTGTTTTACAAATAGTTCGCCCTTATGATAAGATTCCATGATCCTTTTGGATAGTGACAGTCCCAATCCCCAACCGCGTTTTTTAGTAGTAAAACCAGGATCAAAAACGCGGTGGATATTGCTTCCTGATATGCCCTTCCCAGTATCGCTTACATCGATGGTGACCTGTTCCTCCTCATCCTTGATCTTGATATCAATACTTCCTCTTCCTTCCATAGCGTCCAGTGCATTTTTCAATAGATTTTCAATAACCCAGTCAAACAACGGAGGTGAAATTTTAGCGTCGATATGTTCCCTGCCATTGGTATCAAAGTGAAAGAGCACTTTGGATGTAGTGCGCCGGCGCATATAGTCCAGCATTTGTTGTATTTGAAAAATCAGATCGGATTTTTCCAGTTGCGGAGTACTTCCTATTTTACTAAATCTGTCAGACACCAGTTTTAATCTGTCCACATCTTTCTGTAATTCTGAAAGGGTTTCATCAGAAACACCTTCCTCTTTCAGCATTTCAATCCATCCCTGCAGAGATGATAGAGGAGTTCCAAGCTGATGTGCAGTCTCCTTGGCCATTCCTGCCCATACCTGGTTTTGTGTAGCACGATTGTGTGAACTGATCGAATAGATAATAAAAAATATAAGAACAGCCACCAGTAAAAGTTGAATAATTGGGAAATAGCGGACCTGATCCAACAGGGCCGTATGCCCATAATAATATCTGTTGGCAGTATATGGTGAGTCGCTCCATTTAATTTCGAGTGGTGCATTTTGTGAACGATAAATGCCAAGCTGTTTATGGAGATACAATGGGTCACTGGCAATTTTCAGAGAATCAAGATTAAAATAATTGGTGATACTGTCATTTTCATTTGTTTCAATAATCGGAATAGAATGTTGTTCGTTACGAATCAGATTGGGAAGCGTTAGGTCGGGATTTAAGATAGCCTTACTGGCTGCCAGCCACTGCTCTATTTTCTGTTGTTCTTCTCTTCGAATTTTCTGCGACAGATATTGTGAATAGAAAATGGTACCACAAACTATGGCAATTCCAAGCAGGGCAAGGAGCCAGCGCCAGTTAAACCTGAATCCGATCATGCCGCTAAAGTAGGGAAAGCGGGTGAAATCATATTTCACTAACCATTTACAGGTCAAAGCCTTATTTTTGGCCGGTTTTTTATTTTAAAGATCTATTCGTTGCCTAAAGTATCTGTTGTTATTATCAATTTTAACGGGAGAAAATACCTGGAGAAGTTTCTGCCTTCCGTTTTGGCTGGAACATATTCCAATATGGAACTTATCATTGCTGATAATGCCTCTACCGATGATTCCCTTGAATTCATGCGTACCACTCATCCCAATGTGCGTATTATAAAAATGAATAGAAATCATGGATACGCGGGAGGATATAATGAGGCGTTAAAAGAAGTTCAGTCTGACTACTATGTTCTGTTGAACTCCGATGTGGAAGTGAGTGCCGGTTGGATTGAACCAATCGTAGAACTCATGGAAAGTGATAAAACTATCGGAGCCTGTCAACCGAAGATTTTAAGCTATCACCAAAAAGAATATTTCGAATATGCCGGTGCTGCAGGAGGGTGGCTGGATTGTCTGGGATATCCTTTTGCCCGCGGAAGAATTTTTGATATATGCGAAAAAGATAATGGTCAGTACAATGACACCAGCCCGATATTCTGGGCAAGTGGCGCCGCACTGTTCGTCAGGGCTGATTTATTTTTTAAAGCGGGTGGGTTCGAAACTTATTTTTTTGCGCATATGGAAGAAATTGATTTCTGCTGGCGCCTGCAATTGTTGGGATATAGTATATATGTATGTCCTGCATCAGAAGTATATCACGTGGGAGGTGGAACTCTACCGAAGGGAAACGAAAGGAAAGTATTTCTGAATTTCAGGAATAATATGATCATGATGGCGAAAAATCTTCCTAAAAGGCAATCTTTCTGGAAGATTCCTGCACGAATAGTATTGGATTTCATATCGGCTTTTAAATCCATATTCGAGGGTCAGTTTGTCTATTTTCTGGCCGTAGGGGAAGCTCATCTTGCCTTTGTAAAATGGCTTTTATTTAAGAGAAAACAAAGTGTTTTTCCCGTTAAACGAAAAGCGCGGTTAACCGGCTGGTACCTTCATAGTGTGGCCTTTAAGCACTTTGTAGAAGGCAAGGAAAGATTTGACGAAATTGTGGGCAACAAAAGATGATTTTTTGACCGAATCTGCTATTTTTGCGTTGTAAATAACTGATTCTTATGCACGAAGAAGTAGAAGAGTATAAAGATCCCATGTTGAAAGATATCAAGTATAACTGGGTAGATTCTTCGGTTTTTTTATTTTATCTCGAAGTGTTTTGCATTATCGCCCTGCTCATAGGAGGATCCTATGGTCTATACGCGCACCGGTATAAAGGCAAACCGGAAGTAACGATTCCTGCAAATACTCAATATACCCCTGTTTACAAATAGGAAAAATTTCAAAAGGAGGCGGGGAAGTCTTATTTTTGCTGCCCGTTTAAAGTTCTTATAAAGTATTTGATTAGCGGAAGTAGCTCATTTGGTAGAGCACGACCTTGCCAAGGTCGGGGTGGCCGGTTCGAGCCCGGTCTTCCGCTCTTATCCGCCTCCCGCAATTTGCGGTACCGCAACTGCGGGAGCGGGTGGATCTTTTCCTTCTCGTTTTCGGCGGGAAGGATTTTTTTTGACCACTTACCCTGGTGGCGGAACAGGTAGACGCGCAGGACTTAAAATCCTGTCTGCAGAAATGCGGGTACGGGTTCGATTCCCGTCTGGGGTACTTTTTAAGCTTAACGCCTAACGCTTAACGCCGCTTCATTTCATATGAGCGGTTTTTTAATTTCTGATACAATCTTTAATATTCATTTTTGTCTGTTTTGGCAAAGTCTTAAAATATGTTTTTCTACTACTCGTTTTCATTTTACAAAACAAAGGTGTAGCCGTTTTTTTGAATCCAATTCGGATGTAAGTGTGTTCAAATTTTATCACATGGGCAATAAATGGTTTTCTTTAATCATCTTAACGTTTTTTCTTTCTCATTTTTCGGGTTCGGCTCAGGTATTCGATTCCACGATGAAAATATATGCCGACAAATATCAGCAGGAAAAGATTTACATTCAATTTGACAAAAACGTATATCGTCCCGGTGAAAGAATCTGGTATAAAGCCTACGTTTTTAGCGGACATGAACCTTCCCTTTACAGCACTAATCTCTATGTCGAATTTTTTGATGAAAGTGGGACTTTATTGTTAAGGAATGTTCATCCGATTGCCGAATCTTCCGCTTCTGGTAGTTTCGATTTGCCGGAAAGTTTTCCTTCAGCCGGTATTCGTGTCAAAGCTTTTACCAGCTGGATGCTGAATTTCGATTCAGCCGTCAATTTTACTAAAAACCTTACTGTAATTGGAACGGCAACAAAGGTCTTAAGTCAAAAAGCAGAATCAAAAATTAGTTTGCACTTTTTCCCGGAAGGCGGAGATTTAATTGCAGGGGTAGAAAATAATATTGCTTTTAAAGCAGAGGATTCGCATGGCCGGCCTTTTGAAGTACATGGAGTTATTTATGACCATTCCGGTAACACACTATTTGATTTCAGTTCAGTACACAATGGTATGGGCAAATTCCTGCTCATTCCAGACAGTCAGAACGAATTCTATGCAATCTGGAAAGATGCAAATGGAGCAAGTCAGCGCACCGAACTTCCGGAAGTAAAAAACACCGGAGTCGTTTTGCGGGTCATGAATGCCAATCAAAAAATGGTTTTTTTTATTTCTAAATCTGCCGAAACTACCGACTATTCAAAAGTTATCGTCCTGGTGCATATGAATCAGCAACTGGTTTATGAAAAAACGGTTGAATTGAAAAGCGGTATCAGTGGAACCATTCCATACGGCGAACTCCCTACAGGTATCCTGCAGATTACTGTTTTTGACATGAACTATTCGCCACTTGCCGAACGAATATGCTTTGTGAATAATCAGAACTACAGCTTTACTGCCAACATGAACTTCACTAAACAAGATCTGAATAAAAAAGGGCATAATGTGCTGGAGATCGCTTTGCCGGATTCACTCAAAACAAATATGTCGCTTTCAGTTACTGATGCAGATGTAGACGGAAAATTTTCCTGGATGGATAATATTTTTACGGGTTTATTACTTACCGGAGAATTGCACGGGTATATCAAAGATCCTTATTATTATTTCCAGAATCGTTCGGATTCACTCACCCAGCAACTGGACCTTGTCATGCTTACGCATGGATGGAGACGATTCAGGTGGAAAGATATTGCAGCTGGGAAATTACCCCTGATAAAATATCCGCCTGACGATTATCTTTCTTTAAACGTGGGAGTAAAAACGTCGAAGAAATTTTCGGTTACTGCGGATGAAAATCTAATGGTTTTTTTTCAAACGAAGGATTCGGGTAAAAATATGCTCACCATTCCTGCTGCTGGTAAGGATAGTTTTCATATGGATGGTTTGATTTTTTACGACACGGCGAAAATATATTACCAGCTTGCAAAAAATCCGGGACTCACTGAAAAAACGACTTTTATATTTAACAACGGTTTACTGTCGACTTTTGAAAAACCGGTTTTTGGCGACACGTTGTTACCCGTGCCTTCCGCAGTTGACTCGTCAGTCGTCCGTAAACTAGTCAGTTGGCAAGTAGCTCCAAATGGGAAATTCGATTCTTCTAAAGCACAGCAATTGAAAGCTGTAACCGTCAGATCCAGAACAAAATCGGAAACAGAGAAAATGGATAAGCGTTATAGCAGTGGGCTTTTCGGAGGTGGTCACGCGACTGTTTTTGACATAGCCGATGATGAGCGTGCTTCTGTTTCCTACATTAACATTCTATATTATTTGCAGGGTAAAGTGGCAGGATTACGAATTACAGGCGATCCACCGACACTTATATGGCGGGAAGGGAGACCAGCCATTTATCTCGATGAAGTACCATCCGATTCCAGTATGATTACGAACGTTAACATGTCGGACATTGCGATGGTAAAAGTATTCACCCCGGCAGGAGCACCGCCCATGCCGGGGAGTAAGGCTGGTATCATTGCTGTTTATACAAAAAAGGGAGAGGACCTTGGAAAGCCCACTCATGCTGTAAATGGGTTGCCCACCTTCCTGTTGGCTGGGTATAGTCCTGTCCGTGAATTTTATTCTCCTGATTACACAGCGGATTCCACCAGAACGTTACCAGATTTTCGCACTACGATTTACTGGAACCCGGATTTGCATGGTAGCAAGGATACTGAGCGAATCACCCTCCCTTTTTATAATAGCGACATCACACATCATTTCCGGGCGGTACTGGAAGGATTTAATGAAGAGGGTAAGTTGATTCATGTAGAAAAAATAATTGATTGAGTATATGCTGCTAACATTTTTTATATGTACTTGATAAAATAAAATTTAATTTATTAACTACACTAAATTAAAATATAAAGATCTCGCCCCGAAGTCGAAAATCATCAGCAAAAAATAATTAACGAACCGTTTACCGATTCGGTTATGGTTTTTCGGGAAGCGATGAAAGCACTTACGCGAGATATTCTGAAGCCAATTTCTTTAACAACAATTACGGCGCTGCCTGGTCCATCACAACCCAATGATTATATCCAGTTAAGGAAACTTTACTCCTGTTGCTTTTTCAGCGAAAGCCCAGAGTTTCTTTGCAAGATTTTCATCCAGTGCATGTTCAGTAATAACTGCTTCTGCAGGATACCCTCTGTATCCGCCGTCTTTATCCGGACCGTACAATTTCCCAGGCTTAGCTTCATTTGAAACACCCGCATACAATGATGGAAGGGCTCCCTGCCAGGGATCCATCAAAGCACCAACTCGCTGAATTCCGGCAGCAAGTTCTTCATCATCCATGTATCGGGTCAACTCTGTTCTATTGGCACCAGGTTGTGCTGCAATGGAAACAGTTTGAGCATGAACCGCCGAAAGTCTGCGTTGCAATTCGATAGAGAAAATAAGATCGGCGAGTTTGCTTTGCGCATACTCACGCATCGGTTCATATGATTTTTCAGATCTCAGATTATCAAAGTCTATAGATCCGCGCAGGTAAGCGAGACTGCTCACCGTTACAATTCTGGAATCTTTTGTTTTTTCAAGCAGTGGAAACAAATAGCCCGTCAATGCAAAATGTCCCAGAAAATTTACGCCAAATTGTAGTTCATATCCTTCCGTTGTTTTAGATGCAGGCGGAATCATCACTCCTGCATTGTTGATCAGCAGATGAAGTTGCTCATGATCCCGAATAAAATTTTCCGCAAATAGTTTTACCGATTCCAGATTTGCTAAATCTAATAACCCCGCATTTACTGAACCGTTTCCTTTTAGTTGGCGAATTCTGTTAACTGCGTCTTCTGCACTTTTCAAATTTCTGCAGGCGAGAGTGACTTCAGCTCCCTTTTCATACAAGGCGAGAGCAGTCTCAAAACCCACACCGGTATTGGAACCTGTTACAATAATCGTTTTGCCGGATAAATCCGGAATATTTTCTTTTGTCCACATAGTAAAAGTAAAACAACTAAATAGTTGTCAATGTTGACGACACGGGAGATTTATTTGATTCGGAATGAATTCAACCCTAATTTTAAAGACTTCCACGGAAAGAACAACCTTATTTATGAGAAAACTCATCACGGATTTTAATTTACGCCGCTATAGTTCAAAATTTATATTAATCGGTTCCTTGTTTTGTTTGTCGTCACGTCTTGCAATTGCACAGGATTCTCTCAGTCATCAAAAACCACCGCGGGTGGTTCCGTGGTTCGTAGAACGATTCAGAATATCGGCCGGCGCCTTTCTCCCCGTTAATAATACAAATATCCAGGTAGGAGTTCAGGGTAGCGCCGATGGGACAGATATCAATTTTGAGAAGGATCTTGGTTTCAGTAAAACACAACTGACGTTTTTAGCCAATGCACAATGGCGTATTTCAAGCCGCTCGCGTATAAACCTGAACTATTATAATATTCCGAGAAATTCAACACATATTTTGGATAGGGATATCACTTTCAGAGACAGCACGTATCCTGTAAACGCCACTGTAAATAGTTTTTTTAATACGGCTATCTATCAATTTTCTTATGGATACTCCATCTTGTCAAAACCTACCTTTGAAGTGGGCATATTAATCGGTGCACATATCGTGGGGGGCAAGGCTGGAATTGGTCTGGTTAACCAAAACGGATCGGTATCAAGAAATAGCAATTTTGGATTTACCGCGCCTCTTCCCGATATCGGTCTCTGGGGCGGATATACCTTTAGCAATAAACTGGCAGCAACGCTGGACATAGATTATCTTTCTCTAACCGTCGATAACATCACCGGCAGCATTTTCGCTTATAATTT
>DATHPV010000225.1:0-6272 GCA_035483495.1 Puia sp. | reverse complement strand
GAAAGTGCCTGATATCCTACTGCAACATTATAACCTCCAGTAACATTTGAACTCAAAGCCAAGGCCCCTATCGCTGTATTATAACTTGCGGTCGTATTTGCAAAAAGGGCCTGTGAACCAACCGCAGTATTTGAAACGCCTGTGGTGTTCCCGTAGAGTGCCTGGTAGCCGTTAGCTGTTGGGTAAGTTCCCGTTGTATTTGAATAAAGCGCCTGACAACCTACTGCTGTTATTCCATTGGCATTATTTGAATAACCGGCCTGGTAACCCATTACGGAATTGTCAGCTCCTGTGCTATTATTCTGCAGAGCATTGGATCCATATGCACAATTCAATGAACCTGTTGTAATACTCTGAGCACAATTTGAACCATATGCGGAATTATTAGAAGCTGTAGTATTACTATAAAGACTTAAAGCTCCCACCGCGGTGTTTGAGACGCCGGTGGTGTTTTTGTATAATGTTTCTAATCCCACAGCTGTATTATAATTTCCACTTGTATTGAAATAAAGAGATAAATATCCCATGGCGACATTTCCCTTGCCGGAAGAATTACTAAAAAGAGCAGTATTCCCAAATGCTGTGTTTTGTTGTGCGTTAGTAGACGAAGTGCCACCCGATTGTAATCCAAAAAACGTGTTCTGGTAACTAACGTCTATCAAACCGGCATTCAAAGTATTTGCTTTAAATACGAGACTCGCTGCATTCGTGGTACCTAGAAAATTCCCGGAAGTAATTGAGTTTCCGGCTAGAGCCCACTGCGCGTGCAATGCTGCAATAAAAACTAACAGATTAAGTATAAATAAAAATAATTTTTTCATAAAATAATTAAATTCAATATTTTAATTTCACATCTATTGACTATTATATTTTTTGAAGTGGCCTATTCTTTTTTAAAAGATTTCGGGAGATCAGCATTTTCCTTATTGTATGAGACGTCTGATGGTTCTTCTTTAACAGATAAGGATATAGTGGGCAGTATTTTTGTGTTGGTTTTTTTTGCCTTCAGATCTGCAATTTGCTGTTTAATGTTAATTATCCGTAGCTGCAAATTATTTATATAGTTTTCGAGACTGTCATTTTCATGTCTTATCTGCTGTACGGCCTTCACTTCAGATGGAACAAAATCTGAATAACCCAGCCGGTAGATATCATTCGTATTTTTTGGTTTAACTACTCCACTAAAATTATATCCTATCTTTTTGGCGGCATCATCTACTTCCTGGGCAATAAAGCCGGAATAAATTATTTTTTCCCTTTGATCAACGGCTAAGTCCTGTTGAAGCTTGGAAATCGAATTCATTTTCTGGAAATTTGAATCCAATTTCGTATTTAGATTACTTTTTCCCCTCGAGAGAAAGTCATTCATTCCTTTTATATCGTAAGTGTAAGAAACTGGCCTTAGGGTACTTAAAAACTCCAGACCTGGTACGTTTTCAGTGATATTTTTTTTAAACCTGCCATCAGATACTAAAATAAACCAATTGGTATAACCACCTATAAGCGCTGTAGAACCCACAAGCACAGTGTTGCTGGAGTACACAGTTCCGTTTACTCCGATGGCAACCGTGCCGCTTAAATTACCGGCTGAAGGGCCCGCTGCTGGTCCTATACTAGCGTTATTACTGCCAGTTGTATTATTGGAAATGGCTCCTACGCCAATTGCCGTATTTGATACACCGGTAGTATTAGAATATAAACTCTCATAACCGATGCCAGTAACAGGTGTTCCGGTAGTTGCAGTTGCCGACGAATACCCCGCTGCCGTATTGTTATCAGCTGTGTTATTCGCTAATGCTCCACCCCCCACTGCAGTGTTTTGATTTCCCGTTGTTGAATAAAATAACGCTTTATCTCCAATGGCTGTATTTTTAGAACCGCTGGTATTTTCATAAATAGATTCATCCCCCATGGCAGTATTATAAGAACCAGACAGATTGCTATAAAGGGAAGTATTTCCTGTTGCTGTATTATAAGAACCTGTACTATTTGAAGTGAGGGCTTCATATCCGAATGCAGTATTCCCATTCGCAGTTGTATTTGACATTGCGGCCTGATATCCAGCCGCAGTATTATAAGATCCCGTAGTATTTGAAGATAATGTATAGGCCCCAAAACCGCAATTATAAGATCCTGTTGTATTATCCTGAAGAGAATTGTTCCCGAAAGCGCAATTCAGTATACCTGTAGTATTATAATAAAGGCTTAAGGATCCTACAGCAGTATTATTGGATCCACTGGTATTCGAATACATCGCTTCCTGGCCAATGGCCGTATTGGTGGTTCCACTGGTGTTTTGTGGAAGTGCCAAATATCCCATGACAGTATTTCCGATGCCTGTAGAATTTAGTTTAAGCGCCTGATTTCCAAACGCGGTATTAGAGGTTGAACTGGACCCTGCTGTTCCTCCTGAAAGTAATCCAAAAAAAGTACAATTATAATTCAGGTCTAGTAATCCGGCGTTTGAATTATTTGCCTTGAAAATTAGATTATTGAAATTATTCGTGCCTAAGTAATTACCGGCGCTGATTGAATTGCCGGTTAATGACCACGATTGAGCTAAAACAGGGCTCATGCCAAAAATTATATTTATCAGAACTATGAAAAATACTTTCATAAATATGTTTTTAAATAAGAAATCATTAATTACCAGCACTAAGTTTCATTTATCTTACTTTCTTTTGGTATTTAAAGCGTCAACCTTTATTGATCGATTTGAAATAGCCGAAGAAGTATTATCATAAAGGGTAGCGGTTAATTTTTCTGATGAATCTTCCTGCAAATAGCCAGTTTGAACCGTAGTTAATTTTAAACTGTCAAGTTGTTGTTGAATTTTATCCAATAACAAACTCATAGTATTGGCAACCATGATTAAACTATCTGTAGTCTTACTCATTTGTACTACAGCTTTGGAAAGAGAGGGTATAAAATCAGCATATCCTAGACGGTAAAGGCCATTACTATTTTCGGGTTTGTCAACTCCGCTGAAATTATAATTTATTTTTTTCGCCGCAACTTCAACTTCCTGGGCTATTAATCCGGAATAGACAATTTTTTCTTTTTGATTCACTGCAATTTCGTCTTCTGCCGTATTAGGAACATCTTCACCATTCCTGCCTTTTTTAGCAGCGGGATAAATGAAACTATTGATGGCATGGACATCCAATGTATAAGTCACTGGTCTGAGCATTGTAATAAATTCCAGCCCCGGTATATTTTCTGTTATATTTTTTTTAAATCTTCCATCTGAAGGAGGGGTCCAAGCAACATATCCGCCATTGACAGTTGTTACCGAACTTCCAAAAACAGCTTCATTATCTTGTGTTGGCACTGCATTTGTTCCAATAGCTACTGTCCCTGACAGGCTAGCAATGGTCGGTCCGGAACCTTCTCCCATTGCCGTGTTGTTTCCACCTGTAGTGTTATAGTACAATGCTTCATATCCTACTCCTGTATTTTCAGCATATGGAAGTGTCGTGTTACTGTTACTGTAGAGCGCACCATGACCAAAAGCTGTGTTACCAGCACTTGTTGTATTGCTATATAATGTATAAGTCCCAATAGCAACATTATTTCCTAAAAGCGTAGTTGAACCTGTATTGTTGTACAGTGAACTATATCCAATACCGATATTATTACCTCCGATAGTATTAAATAATGCCAGGTGACCTATAGCAATTTCATCAGTACTCGTTTGGTTCGATTGTAATGACTGGGCTCCTGCAGAAATATCATCGATGCCATTAGATGTATTAAAAAACTGGGACTGAAACCCTAAAGCTGTATTACCTCCACCACCGCTGGATGGACTATTCGTTATCGTATGTAATGTTTGAAAACCAGCACCGGTAACAATACCGGATGGCCCACTTCCACGTCCAGCCTCTTCGCCAAATAATGTACAGTTATATCCTTGGGTACTTGTATACATGGCGCCCGATCCGAACACGCAGTTATTTGCTCCGAAAACGTTATAAGACGAAAAAAGAGCATTCATACCAAATGCGCAATTTTCAACACCATTACCCGGATTAATTGGATTCAAGGTATATAGACTATTTGTGCCCACCGCAGTATTTCCTCCGCCCACCTGATTTGAATAAAGTGACTGCATACCCAAAGCAGTATTTGTCGCTGCAGTTGTATTAGCAGTTGCTGCATAAGCTCCTAATGCAACAAATCCGTATCCGGAAGTGTTAGCCATCAAAGCGTGGTACCCCATGGCGGAATTTCCGGTCCCAGAAATTGTAGATCCACCGGAAGAAATACCGAGAAAAGTGTTATTAAAAGTAACATCAATCAGACCGGAATTAACATTTCCTACTTTAAATAAAAGATTGAAATTATTTGTCGATCCTAAAAAATTACCTGAGGAAATAGAATTCCCTGTCAATAACCATGACTGGGCTTTGCTAATGGAGAACGTCAGAAGACCATATATCAGGAATAAACTAATTTTTTTCATAATACTGTTTTCTACATGCGGTAATTAAAAATAATTATATTCAAACTTATGTTTTGATAGAGTGCGGAATATTACAATTAAATTTCTGGGGCGGTGGTTAGTACCTTGGAACAGCCGCATCAAACGAGCAGTCTTCAATAAAATAATTCAAAGGAGGATTAAAGTTTTCAGTAAGGCTATTTACGTGGAAGGAATCGATGTGTTTACATACAATGTTAGCTAAAGGTCAATTTTCTAAATAGCAAATGGATAAGGAGGAGTTCAACTAACGGTAACGAGAATGCGCAAAGATCAATTCCAATCATTATTTATTTAAAAATTAAATTTTAACGATTGACTTACCGAAGATGATTATTTTTTTTGAATTAAAAATAATATTTGTAAAAATATTTTTACAAATTGAAATATTTTCTCAGAAATTTTTTTTTATCTCCTGGCGAAAAATAAAAATTTACTAAGGGTTTACACTTAGTACAATTTCGCAATCATTTTATTTTCATCATTTTAGAAAATTGTGAGGACATCTAAATAATGGCAACCTGTTCAGTTTTATTTTTTAGAAATTCGATAAATATTATTGAGTAAATTTTTAATTCCTTTATAAAAAATAAATTTTACTAAGTGTAAACACTTAGTTCGATTGACCTCTTTCCAAAAAATAGAGGAGAAGTAAACAAGAAAATCTTGACAAATGAGATTCCTGTATTCAGAAGCAGGATGAATTAAATTTTTGAATTCGGAGTCTATAATGCAGCTCGTCTGTAACCAACGTATTCGATCACGTTGCTTGAACACATCTGAATGTATTTCCATACTGCGTGTTAGGACAGTGTATATATTCTCCCCTGATCGTATTTTACTCCGGTATCTGCAATTACCAGTGAGCTTGCGGCGCTTATCTCTTCTATTATGATTTTTAACTATCGCCTTTCTCAAAACTCGGAAACTCCGAGACTTTCAAACTCTTTCCTCCAATTGTAAAACACGGTTTCGCCGTCCCCAACTTTCAGCAGATTTCTGAAACCGTTACTCCGTTCTTCGATTACTTAAGCAAAAACCTGACTTTATTCTTGATAAATATTGACTTCTTTATGGGCAATTTTCACGATTTAACTTATGAATCATTGTCCCATTTTTTTATTTAAAGCGCTACGATTTTATATGAGAAGGATAGGTCATATTGCCTTATATTTACTGATTTGTAAGTTATTAGCAGATTATGCAGCAGTCAATACCCAGAGAATTAAAATACAAGATATTTTTACGGAGATCAAGACATTTTCCAATTGGTTTTTCCTAGATCGAATTGATAAAATTAGTAGTATTTTGCGGGTAATTTATTACTTCAAGAATTAGTGCTTGCTAGTATTCCAGTCAATTATATAATAAAACATATTTTCGCAAACTAATTTCGATGGGGGATTAAATTCAAACTTTTTGCATCTCGTTATCTAAAATTTTAAGTCTTTTTAAATTATTATATGGAGCTTTCTTTCAAAAATATCAGATTTACCCTTTCGCAAATACCAGGTTCGATAAGAAGAAGATGGCTATACGAACGTCACAAGAATGATCCGGATCTGAATGGTGCCCTTCATCCACACGATGGGATGTTTGGAGGAAATGTCAAACACTATATTCAGGTGGGAGAAGAAGTGGTACGGTTGGTAGACCAATCCCTGAAATTGGCCAAAAGAGATTGGAAAGATTTAAATGCTGTCCTCGATATCCCCTGTGGATACGGCAGAGAATTACGTGCATTGATAACCAAGGTCCCTGCGGAAAAAATTACCGCATGTGACATACT
>DATHPV010000224.1:0-5222 GCA_035483495.1 Puia sp. | reverse complement strand
GTGATGATTTACTTCCGGGATACACCCATTTGCAAATCGCTATGCCCTCTTCTTTCGGATTATGGTTCAGTGCCTACGCAGAAAGTTTAATTGATGATATTGAAATGCTGGCCGCTGCTTTTCAGATCGTGAATAAGAATCCATTAGGAAGTGGTGCCGGATATGGATCTTCTTTGCCATTGGACCGTCGTATGACTACTGAATTATTGGGCTTTGATACCTTACATTTTAATGTGGCGTATGCACAAATGAGTCGCGGTAAAACAGAAAAATTAGTTTCTTTTGGTATGTCGGCTATAGCGGCAACTCTTTCAAGACTAGCGATGGATTGCTGTCTGTATATGAACCAAAATTTTGGATTTATTTCCTTCCCTGATGAGCTTACAACTGGCAGTAGTATAATGCCACATAAAAAAAACCCCGACGTTTTCGAATTGATTCGTGCAAAATGTAACCGGATACAGTCCATTCCAAATGAGCTTAGTCTGCTTATGAACAACCTGCCTTCCGGTTATCATCGTGATATGCAATTAACTAAAGAAATCTTATTTCCTGCAATTGAGGAATTAAAATCCTGCATAACGATGACAGCCCTGATGATTTCTCATATCAGAATAAAAAAAGACATTTTAAAGGATGAAAAATATAAATACCTGTTTAGTGTCGAAGCTGTAAATGAACTTGTCAACGGAGGTGTACCCTTTCGGGAAGCGTATCAGAAGATTGGAAACGAAATCCAGGCGGGAACTTTTTCTTTCGACCAATCCAGACCACTCAAACATACTCACGAGGGCAGCCTTGGAAATTTAAATCTTCCGGAAATCGAAGCTGCAATGACTAAAGCATTAAATAAAATCTGAAAAAATCAGCCGATCAGATAAAGCTAATTGTCCATCACAACACGCCCTGGCGTGTCTTTACCGGAAATAATGGAGCCGGCGCTCAAACTTATAGCCTGAATAATTTCAGTCATATTGTTCATATCAAGCGTTTCCACTCCATCGCCCTGCGTATGATAATATTTTTCTGAATCCATTTTAGATGTGGAAATAGTATGTGCAGGTACGCCTTTTCTGGCAAGAGTTGCATTATCGGACCGAAGAAACAACCCCTGTTCTGGATAAGGGTCGGGATAGAATTTAAACTGACTATTTACCAGATTGCTCTGGAGAATCGAGCCCATATTTGTTTTATCATATCCTGTGATATAGGCTGAATTTTTGCCCCACTTACTTTCGGTTCCAATCATTTCGATGTTGAACATAGCAACAACCTTTTCGGCATCCATATTTCTTGAGAAATAAGCAGATCCGAATTCGCCAATTTCTTCTGCAGTGAAAGTTACAAAAACCAATGTGCGTTCATTATTGCGAAGCTTTGAAAAATATTTTGCAAGTGTTATAACGGCTGTGGTGCCGGACGCATCATCATTTGCACCATTATATATGGAGTCACCCTTCATGTCCGGTTTCCCGATACCAAGGTGATCATAGTGTGCAGAAAAAATCACGTATTCATTCGGTTTTGATTTACCGGGAATAATTCCAATCAGATTTGTCAGAGTCTCCTTTTTTATTTCCTGCTTGATTTGAATATCATACTGCTGGGGATCTGTGCTGGTTAATATGAAAATTCGATTGCCATTCCTCTCAAACAGAGGAATAGAGTTTCCGGCACGCCTTGCGAAATATTTTGCAAATGAGGTATCTACAAAAACAAGAACGTTTATGGAACTATCAAGATATTTAAAAAGGACCGAACGAAAATTAGACTCCTTTTTTACATATATTTTTTGATAATGATCAGCCGGAGTAACATGAATGGATGTAGCAGTTGAGAAAACAATAACATTTTTGTTATCTAAAGGATTTCCATCTATTGTCCCTGTAATTTCTGACGAGACTGGCTTTATCATATTAAAAGATTGCCGGAACCCGCCCGAAGAACCTGGAAAGGGTTTCAACCCTGCTTCTTTAAATTCTTTGTCGATGAAATCTGCCGCCTTTTCAATTCCGGAAGTAAATACCCGGCGTCCCTGCATGTCATCCGCAGCAAGTATATTTTCTATCCGGCTAACATCAGGCTGACTAATAGCCGGTAATGATTGAGATTGACCACATAAATAAATTACCGTTAGTACTATTACCAGTATAAATCTCATGTCAGAATTTTAGGGGTCTACAAGCTCATCATCTCTTTAAACTTAACTGTTTGTCTTCTGCTCACTTCAATTTTCTCGCCTCCTTTGAGCTCCAGTAAAAGTCCGCCGTTAAAATAAGGTTCGATTTTTTCGATTAAACGCAAATTCACAATATGTTTTCTGTTTGCGCGAAAAAACACTTTTTCATCGAGTCGCTCCTCCAAAGCATTCAAAGATTTTAATATGAGCGGTTTATTTGATCCAAAATAGATCTTGGCATAGTTCCCGACACTTTCGAATAACCGAATATCAGCAAGCTTCACAAACCAGCAACGTTCCCCGTCCTTTACAAAAACCTGATCATTTTCATGCAGCATACTTCTGTTAACCGCAATTTCTTCATCAGAGGCGGATTCCCGGTCGCGGCTTTCTTCAAGATGAAGTTTGTGTAAAGCATCTGCGAGTCTGCGTGGCTCAACAGGTTTAAGTAAATAATCAAGGGCATTTACTTCAAAAGCTTTCAACGCATAATCATCATATGCTGTCGTGAAGATTACGTCTGGCGCTTTATCCAATTCAGCAAGCATATCAAAACCAGTTTTGCCGGGCATTTGTATATCCAGGAAAATAAGGTCTGGATTAAGACTGTCTATTTTCTCAATTCCCTCATTAGCATTAGCTGCTTCGGCAATCACTTCAATCTCTGGGAATTCCTGGAGTAATTTTTTTAATTCGTTTCGGGCTAATCTTTCATCATCAATAATTACAGCTCTTATCATATGCAATGATTTAAGTTAGTGGAATATGCAACTCTGCTTCTACCATATTACCGTTGATTTCGCGGATATTGAAATTCGCCTGCTCCCCAAATAACAGATGAAGACGACTACGTGTACTTTCCAATCCAAATCCATCTTCATTTCCGGATTTGTTAAGGTGCCCTGTATTGCGGATAACAAGTTGATGGTAACGAGCTTTCATTTTAGATATTATGGTTACTGTGCCACCACTAACCTGCTTGCTGATTCCATGTTTAATAGCATTCTCTACTAAAGTCTGAAGCATCATTGGTGGAATTGGCTGCATTAATGTATTATCTGCTATTTCATATTGAACATTTAGCCGGTCTTCAAAACGAATATGTTCGAGAGCAAGATAATCTTTTACAATATTCAGTTCCTTTTCAAAATAAACAGTTTCCTGCTTCTCGGTTTGCATGCTGCTCCTCAGAATATTACTCAGCTCTGTAATGGCCGTTCGTGCTCTCGGTGGGTTTTCATCAATTAATGCCCTAATGCTATTTAGAGCATTAAATATAAAATGAGGGTTTATATGGCTTTTGATAGTTTTGAGTTCCAGCTCTTTTACTAGAGCCTCCAGTTTCAACGTGTCTAATTCCTGATTACGGGTCTTTTGAATATAATGGAAAAAATAATAAATCAGCGTCCATGGAATTATATACAACCCATTCTCCAACGTGATCAATAAAAATCTGGTGGAAAATTCCAGTTTTCTGTTGATACTTAAAGGATCCAGCCAGTTAATTATGGCAATCCGAATAATTGTAACCAGCAAACACACGATTAGTATGCCTATTGCCAATCTTAGAAGTGCCTTTTCCACTGGTAAGGCCAACCATCCGGAACGATGAATATAAAGCCGGAATAAATGTGTTATAAAAATGCCCACCAGCATTTTTATAAAAATTCCGATGAAGAAATGCTCATCTACCCGCTGGCCTGATAGCAGAGTAATTAATATCAAAATCAGGGCAAGAGTACCCCAGCCACCAATTTGCAGCCACCAATAGTATTTACTAGTCTTTCTCATATCTTCTCCTGGCAAAACTAGCCGATAATATATCCTTTTTTATATTTTAAGTACTAGTGGATAATTCCGGCCTTCTGGCGGTCGCCTGTCTCCGGGAAGGGGGCCGACCCGGGTTAGAACCTAATATGGGACGAAAATCTTATTTTTACCTGTCTAAACATACCAGATGGACCTTCAGCCAGGACCCCTTTTGCAAACCGTCGATTCTCCGGACGATCTTAAAAAATTGGACAGGGATCAGCTACAACAACTTACCGATGAATTACGTCAAAATATAATTGACGTGGTAAGCCTCCACGGTGGACATTTCGCCGCCAGTCTTGGCGTCACAGAACTAACCGTAGCCCTCCATCACGTATTCAATACGCCTTATGATCAGCTCGTTTGGGATGTAGGCCATCAGGCATACGGACACAAAATACTTACCGGACGACGCGATAACTTCTCGACTAACAGAAAATATAACGGAATTAGTGGTTTTCCAAACCGGGAAGAGAGCATTTACGACACATTTGGAGTAGGTCATTCTTCCACCTCCATCAGTGCCGCCCTTGGGATGTCGATGGCTTCAAAGTACAAGGGAGAAAACGATAGAAAAGTTGTTGCTGTGATCGGCGACGGAGCTTTAACGGCCGGTCTTGCATTTGAGGGAATGAACCATGCGGGTGTTGCTGATACAGATTTGTTAATTATCCTGAATGATAATTGCATGAGTATCGATCCCAACGTGGGTGCATTAAAAGAATATCTTACAGATATCACGACATCCCAGACCTATAACAAATTCAAAGACGATATATGGAAAGCTCTGGGAAAACTGCCGGTAGGTGGTCACTTCAGCCGTGAAATCGCGAGTAAGATTGAGCATAGCATAAAGAGTTTTGTAAATAAGAGCAGTAATCTTTTTGAAGCCCTGAAATTGCGTTATTTCGGGCCAATCGACGGGCATAATTTGAATAAACTAATCGATACTTTGCAGGATCTCAAAAATATTCCCGGTCCTAAACTCCTGCATATCATAACTGTAAAAGGTAAAGGGTATTCACTTGCTGAACATGATCAAACTAAATGGCATGCCCCGGGTTTATTTGATAAAATAACCGGCGAAATTTATAAGAAGAAATTTGATACCATACAGCCACCAAAGTATCAGGACGTGTTTGGATATTCCATCATAGAGCTCGCTGAAAAAAACCCCAATATTTTTGCGATTACGCCTGCAATGCCAAGCGGCAGTTCTTTAAAGTTTATG
>DATHPV010000223.1:0-3294 GCA_035483495.1 Puia sp. | reverse complement strand
CGGGGTATAAAAGCACACCTGACGATTATTGGTTGCGAGCCGGATATTCCCCAGACGGATCATATTACCATTATTCCTTTCCTGGATAAAACTGATCCGGATCAGGGGATGATTTATTATGAGAAGCTTCTGAATGCTGATTTTATGATATTACCTACGCGCGCTGATTGCACGCCGGTTGTTTTTTCAGAGGCAGCAGCATTTGGCGTGCCGGTGATTACCACAAATACCGGCGGTATAAGTTCCATCATTAAACAGCAGATTACCGGGATCATGCTTTCTCTGGAAGCAAAAGCTCCAGAGTTTGCCGATGCGATTGAACGCGTTTGGACAGATAAAAAAATATTTCAGGAAATGGTTAGAAACAGCAGAAGTGAATATGACAAACGTCTGAACTGGGAACATTGGATCAGGGAATTTAACCGCATACTGGAGCGAATAGTTCCTGCTTCTGAAAATTCTGAAGTTTTTAGCGCATCTTGAAGATCCTGATCATCAGTTCTGAACCTTTGCATCCCGGAAATATTCTGGGTTCCATTTTTGAACTTACGCAGGCATCCATATTAAAAAATATTGCTGAAGTCTGTATTCTGTCTGTTTCTCCGGCTGACTCGATGACTGCCAGTTTGAAAAGAATCATGAGGCATTCCGGGAGATCTCAGAACAATATTTTAAAAAGCCTTCTGCTCGGAACCAACCGTACCAGTACCTATAAGATTGAAGGAATTTCTGTAATTGAAGGAAAAAATTACAACTGGTTCAGCAGAGGGAGTTATTTAAGAAGTCTCAGGAACTGGGTGGATGCCGGCTTTGCGGCTTATCATGAATATCAGGAGCAATTCGGAAAGCCGGATATTATTCACGCCCATGGCAGATTTTTAAATGCCGGTGTGCTGGCGCTCAGAATTCATAAGGAAACTCAGATACCATTTATTTATACTGAACATTCCACCTCGTACCAGCTGGGTGTCGCGCCCAGGGAGGCCAAACCCATATTGCACGAAATTGCAGACAAAGCTTCGGCATTCATAGCAGTCAGTAAATCGCTGCTGAACGATTTTGAATTGTTCCTGGGAAGGCAGTTGCCGCAGGCTTTTGTGGTACCCAATACCATGGATCCGATTTTTGAGCAACCCCTGAAAAAAGCATTAGACCAGGATCATTTTTCTTTTATCAATATATCTTCATTTCACAGGAAAAAAGGACTGGACATTTTGCTGAAGTCCTTTAAGCAGGCATTTGGAGCAAACCCGTTTTATAAATTGACATTATCTGGAGACGGACCTCTGAAAGATGAACTGCTTGCTCTCAGAGACGGATTGGGATTGCAGGAGTCAGTTCAGTTCACCGGAAATATTTCCAGGCAGGAGGTTAGAGAAAAACTGGATTCAGCAAATGTGCTGGTGGTCTCGAGCCTGCACGAAACTTTTGGCGTGGTAATCATTGAAGCACTTTCACGTGGATGTCCCGTGGTTTCAACCAGGTGTGGTGGCCCCGAAGAAATTCTTGATGATGATTCAGGGATTTTGGTAAAAGCCGGTGATGAAAAAGAGCTGGCAGAGGCATTCAAAAAAATGGCATCCAATTATCATCAATACGATATAAAAAATATCCGGGAGCGGGCGATCGCCGTATATGGCAGCGAAAGTTTTTTGTCTGCCTCAGAGAATTTATATCGTTCAGTTTTAGAGAAGACAAAGAAAGAGTAGTATTCTCAATTTACCCTCCTATGCTTGTGATTGCAGATTATGGTGTCGGAAATCTGGCTTCCGTAAAAAATATGTTGAAGAAAGCCGGCTTCGAATCGGTACTTGCTTCAGATGCAGTTACCATTGAGAGCGCATCAAAAATCATTCTGCCGGGCATTGGTGCTTTTGATCATTGTATGCAACAATTCAATGCTTCCGGTTTAAGAGAAGTGGTTACGAGAAAAGTAATGGAAGATAAAACACCACTGCTGGGAATATGTGTTGGTCTACAGA
This sequence comes from Puia sp., assembly GCA_035483495.1. Lineage (GTDB taxonomy): Bacteria > Bacteroidota > Bacteroidia > Chitinophagales > Chitinophagaceae > Puia. The sequence goes on along the minus strand of DATHPV010000223.1, from coordinate 1,312 downwards.
TGCTGATGGAAAACAGCGAGGAGGGAATTGAGCCGGGACTTGGATGGTTTGCGGGAAAAACCATTAAATTCAAAAAAGACAAAATCGGGGAACTGAAAATTCCGCATATGGGATGGACGAATGTTCGCCTGGAAAAAAAATCGGATCTCACGGAAAACCTGGGAGATCAGCCGCGCTTTTATTTTGTACATTCTTACCACGTACAACCCGAAAATAAATCCGACGAATTGCTTTCTGCCAATTATGGTTACGATTTCACGGCAGCCATCAGTCGCGATAATATTTATGGCGCCCAGTTTCATCCTGAAAAAAGTCATAAATACGGAATGAAAATTCTGGAAAATTTTGCCCGGCTTTGAAGCGGATAAGGGTAATACCGGTTTTGCTGATACACAAACGGGGATTGGTGAAATCCGTGAAATTCAAAGATCACAAATACGTGGGCGATCCCATGAATGCGGTTCGTATTTTCAACGAGAAAGAAGTGGATGAACTGGCCATCATTGACATTGACGCCAGCGTGGAAAATCGTTCTCCCGATATTTGGCGGATTGAAGAGATCGTGAGTGAAGCCTTTATGCCGATTGCTTATGGTGGCGGCATTACTACCGTCGACCAGGTTAAAAGAATCCTTTCGGCGGGTGTTGAAAAAGTGATCCTGAATCGTTCAGCGGTTAAAACACCGGCACTGATAACAGAGATTGCCAAACAATTCGGCAGCCAGAGTGTGGTGGTTTCAATCGACTATAAAAAGAATTTTTTTGGTAAACAGGGTGTATATATTGAAAACGGAAAAACGAATACGGGTTTGGATCCGCTTGTTTTTGCAAAACAAATGGAAGAAGCCGGAGCAGGCGAATTGCTTTTGAATTCGATTGACAGGGACGGAAGTTTTTCAGGATACGACCTGGAGATGATTGAAAAGATTTCGGGTGCATTAAGCATTCCGATGATTGCCGTTGGTGGCGCATCCGCCCTGTCGGATTTCAAAAAAGCCGTACAGCATGGTGCATCTGCCGTGAGCGCGGGAAGTATGTTTGTGTTCCAGCGGCCGCATCGCGCGGTGCTGATCAGTTACCCTTCGCAGAAAGAACTGGAAACCCAGGTTTATGAAGGTTTATGAAAATTTAGTGCGCCTATGATTATTGACAATAAGGATCCGAATTATCAACAATGTTCCATTACGGTGATGGACAATATTGCTGACCCGGATATCAGATTTGACGCGAATGGTGTTTGCAATTATTATCACGAGTATCAGGATGCTGCAAGGCAATACGTTCTGACTGGAGAAGCAGGACAAAAAAAACTG
>DATHPV010000222.1:0-4954 GCA_035483495.1 Puia sp. | reverse complement strand
AAAAAACCATTAAGAGGAGCAGCGTTTTTTTCATGTTTATCTGACTTGTTTTTAGTTATCTGTCAGTTTCTCAATTTGAAATTGAAAATAAGCGTTCCTGAAGATTCATCGGAGCCATTATTAAATTTTACCTGGTGTGCTTTTTGGATAGCAATGGCTTTCAGATTTGCATCTGCGGTAGTTGAACCCCTGGCCTGATATTCAGCACTTATTACATTTCCGGCCGCATCCACATGAATGTCTACTGCCACTTTTGCGTTTTCATTAAACTCATCAGTGAAAGAAGGTGTGGATCTTATTTTTCTTCCCTGCAAACCTCCTGCTATTGCAATACCGTTCCCATGACCCCCACCTTTATAATTGGTTGAATTGGGATCACCACCCGGTGCACCCTGGTCTCCATTTCCCCCTGCAATACCCTGGTTGCCGCCAGGTTTGAAATGATCAGCGTCATTTCCTCCAGTTCCATCACCATTAACACCATGAAATACGGCTTTTGGCTTTGGTGGTGCAGGTGTTGGATTAATTGCAGGCTGAACAGTTTTATGGGGTGTTTTTACAGTGAGATCTTTGTCAGGAATTTTAGTTGCATTGGGTTTTGTTACCGGAGGTGTTTTAACCACAGGCGCGTCCTCGGGATTCTTATCATCTGTCTCCACATCTTTCAATGCCTCCTTTGTTGCCGTAGTGGTTTTAGGAGCTATATATTTTTCCTGGTCCTGTTTTGACGGATCATTTGGCAGATAGGGCTGATTGTTACCCAATCCCTGATCGCTATTGCCAAGATTTACTTCCAGCCCTTCTTCTACCGGTGCCGGCGGATTAAAAGGGAGATCCCATGAAATGATCAAAAGAAGGAATAGAAGAACTCCGCAAATCAGCAAAGTATATAAAAAGGCTTTCCTGTTTTTACTGACTTCGAATTCCTGGTTTTTTTTGTCCACGTTTATGAAGATAATTTAAAAAGCTTAACGCTGAACGCTTAACGCCTAACGCTTAACGCTTAACGCTTAACGCTTAACGGTGAACGCTGTATTTAGTAATATTAACGAAATGTTCTTATAACAATTTCATGAAAAGAAATTTTCTTTAAGCGTTAGTCGTTCAGCGTTAAGTGTTAGGCGTTAAGAGTGAAGATTTAAGCTTAAGATGCAAAATCTTTTTCAAATTCTCCACGGATACGTTCCATGGGTGGATTAAAATAACCAAATTTTAACAGGGGAAATTCCTCGCGCAAAAGTTCCATGAGATGCGCGACTCCCATTGCATCACCTGTTTCAACGATGCCTATTTTTCCAAGATACCAGTCGGGATCAATATTGAAATTGCGCCACTGAATCATGTCGAGTCCTGTTTCACTGATTAATTTCCTCAAGGCCTCATATTCATCTTCGCTGTCAGTCATTCCGGGAAAAACAAAATAATTTATGGAAGTCCAGCCACCTGAGTCTTTAACTACGCGCAAACTTTCTACAATGTCTTCAAATTGATAATTATTCGGCCGGTAGTAGGATTCATAAATATGTTTACGGGCGGAATTCATACTCACACGAATTGAATTCAGCCCCGCATCACACAGAATTTTTACCGCATCCGGTTTAGATCCGTTTGTATTGATATTGATACTTCCACGGTCCGTGTGTTTTCTGATTTCAACAATGGCTTCGCGAATAGTTTCCCACATTAACAGGGGTTCGCCTTCACAACCCTGTCCGAAACTGACGATCGGATAAGGAGCTGTTTGTAAATGGGGAACGGTAAATTCAACAATCTCTTCCGGCCTTGGACGAAATGTGAGGCGATCCTGTGTGGAATGAATGGTTTCCTCCTGCGGCTGGAAGGAAATGCAACCGATACAATTTGCATTGCATGCCGGAGAAACGGGAACGGGACATTCCCATCTGCCTAATGAGAGATTCCTTGCTGCAGGACAATGATAGGTATTGCAGCAATTCTCCATCAGGTGTTTTACGAGCCGGTTATGAGGATAGGCATTCAGCAGGTTTGCCGACCCGGTCTCTATCTTCAAACTATTATATCCTTTAGATTCCTGTCTGATATCCGGTTCGATCCGGACTGCTGGAACATAAAATTTTTCGTTGAACCATCCGGCGGCAGTGTAACAAAAAAGAGGAAGGGTAGGTGCATCAGGTCCCGTTTCATAAGCCGCGAGATACAAACCAGTATGCGCAGGCGGAATGAAAGCCGCTACCGCCCAGCCTTTTTCACAAAGTCTCATCTCTCCGGTTTCTACATCTATACCGATGCCACGTCGTCCGGGCAACTCGTACAGGGAACCACCTTCAGGCAGTATAATCCAATCCGATTCTTCTACAGGCAACGCATCCCATCCGCTGCGGCCACAGGCATAAAGAGAAACATCTTCAAAAATATTTCCTTCTCCGTCTGAATATAAAATGAAAGGAGACATCATTGCAAATTTACGAGTTTGCTCCGGCAGTAGTCGTTAAATTCATCTTCAGGAGCATCAGGTTCGTCATCGTCGAGAACTTCTTTTTGAATTAACCGGTTGTTTTTGAAATCGAGGGTTAACAAACCGTCTTTCAAAAGAACAGATTGGAATGAAGTCCATGGGAATTTTTTTTTGAACATTGAATTGATCACCACGCCTTCGGAATAAAAGCCGAATTCAAGTGGGTATTTTGCCTGTGCTTCAAACAGCGCAAAAAAAATGAAGACGATAAACAACCATTGCAGGTAGGGCATTCCTAACCAGAAAATTCCAGCTGCAAATAACCAGTTCCGAAATCGCATTTCACGTCCATTTCCGGACAAATAAATATTAAAAATTAAACCTGTAAACAGAATAACAGCTGAAATGCTGAGAAAACCTGAAATGCCGGATTTGATCTGCACATAGCAGAAACTGAGGATAGAAAAAACGAGTAACAGAACGCTGACCAAATCAGTTTTTCTTGCGTTATTCCCTTTCAGGGTTACTACATAGTCGTAGTGCATTCCGGTTCTTTATGGGTCAGGGGCTGAGGGTTGGCTGCCACCAGCATATTACAGAGTTTCCATAAAATTCTGGCGCCCACATTTGCATCGAAATTACTCTCACCCACTGCAATTTCAACCAGATCGAAACCGATAAATCTCCGGCCGCTTTCGATAATTTTCTTAACCAGGTAAATAATCTGTTCAACTTCGAAACCACCATTTACAGGCGCTCCCGTATGCGGGCATAATTTAGGATCCAGACCATCGATATCGAAACTAAGATATACAAATGCCGGAAGTTGTTGAACGATCTCATCCACTATCGAACGCCAGGTATGACCTTCAAACAATTTTTCTTTTATATCCTTATCAAAATAGGTAACTACCCTTTGATTGCTGTTATTGATATAGTTGAATTCTTCCTCGCTGAAGTCCCGAATTCCCAGTTGAACCAGCTTTGTGATTTGAGGAATTTCATGAAGAGCATTATACATGACGCTTGCATGACTATGTACAAAATTTTCATAGGAATTTCGCAAGTCACAATGTGCGTCAATCTGAAGAATACCGAAATCTCCGTATTTTTCAGATATCGCTTTCAAATAACCTAATGAGACGCTGTGGTCGCCACCGAGCAGGACAACTAATTTATCGTCTTTCAACAAACCACTTGTCTGTTCGTAAACCCATTTATTGAGAACAACACTTCCTTCATTAATTTCTTTTAGGGACTTGCACATGAAATTATTCTTCTCTACCTCTTCACCTTTCGATATATAGTTAATATAGAGTTCCGCTTCCTTGCGGAGATAATCACTCTTCATAAGCACTTTCCTGTCGGGATGGCGCATAAATATTCCCTGATTCCAGGCATTACCTGATTCTCCGTCAAAGACGTCGACCTGCATGCTGGCATTGAAAATATGTTCTCCTGCCCTGGAAGTACCTGAACCTGCACTTACCGTAACTTCCCACGGTATAGGAAGAATAATTAGTCTTGCATCTGTTTCCGTAAATGGTAGACCAAAAATTGTATTTTTTGGATTACTTGCGATGTTCGAATCGAAGTGGGATAAATCTGTCATGTTTTGCTATGTAGCCTTGGAACGGCTGGCAAAGTTACTCCGGAATGAGGGAATCTCAAAAGATTTATAAGCTTAGGCGTAAAGCTAAAAGCTTAATGCGTTAGGCCAAAAGCCTGAAACGTAAAACTGAAAGTGAGGTTCTTGTGAAAAATGAAGATTAGGAAATATTAGAATGTATTTGGCCTTGAGTCTTACGCCTTAAGCCCTGGGCCTGGTCAGGACATTCATAAAATTATTCTGCGAATGGCTTTTAGAGGATAACTTTGCGGCTCATGAAGCGCACTCAAATTATTCTGTTAATTTTTATAGCTCTTTGCATCGGGCTGCTTGTAAGTTTTATGGGAAATTTATCGACCTATGAAACAATTGCTTCTGCAAAGCAAAAAGAGGGTAAAAGTGTAACTATTATTGCGAAGCTGGACAATAGTATTCCTATGGAATATGATCCGGCGAAAGATCCGAATTATCTTAGTTTTCATATTCTTGATACGCTTGGCGGAAGAGCAAAAGTAATTTACCATTATGGTAAGCCTTACGACATGGAAAAAGCAGAACGAATTGTTTTAAAAGGGAGGATGAATGGTGATATTTTTGAGATCTCTCAAAAAGACGGGATCCTGATCAAATGTCCATCCAAATACAAAGATGATCCTGAATCTGCGAAGAAGGACCTCAATTAAACCCAATAGTTATCATGGATTATGTTGGTGAACATTTGATGCCGGGAAAACTGGGTCAGTTTTTTGTAGTACTCTCTTTTGCGGGCTCACTGGTTGCTACTCTTTCTTATTTAAAATCGGCTAACGCCAAATCATCCGATGAAGCCGCTTCATGGAAAAAAATGGCGCGTTTTACTTTTCTTCTGAGTACAATTTCCATTTTCCTTGTATTTGCTACTATTTTTTATA
>DATHPV010000221.1:0-2370 GCA_035483495.1 Puia sp. | reverse complement strand
CTTCCAGTTCCTCGCGATGCAAACGATATACATCTTTGATATTTCGGAGCCACATATTGAGAACCTGTTTGAAATCGTGATTTGTCATGGCCGCCTTTACACCCCCGCAACCATAATGTCCACATACTATTACATGCTTTACTTTAAGGTGTGCAACTGCGTATTCTAATACGCTGAGTAAATTCACATCGGTATGAATTACCATGTTTGCAATATTCCGGTGCACAAAAATTTCACCAGGCTGGGTTCCGGTGATTTCATTCGCAGGTACACGGCTGTCGCTGCATCCGATCCACAGGAATTCAGGAGTCTGAATTTTCGCCAATGCCTTGAAATAATCCGGATCATCTACTATTTTCTCAGCAGCCCAGGCTTTGTTTTCAACTAATAATTTATTTATGGAATTCATAAAATAATTTTTTTAAGTTTAGAAAAACAGCATTAAATATTCAATCCGCCGCAAACGCTGATTACCTGACCCGTGATATAACTGCTCATATCGGAAGCGAGAAATAAAGCAGTATCGGCAATTTCTGAAGCACTTCCAAACCTGTTAAGTGGAATTTTCGCAAGAAAGGATTTGGCACCTTCTTCATCCTGGAGATAGTGTGTCATATCTGTTTCCACGAATCCCGGAGCAATCGCGTTACACCGAATGTTGCGGCTGCCCAATTCATGAGCAATCGATTTTGTAAATCCAATAATCCCGGCCTTGGAGGCTGCATAGCTCGACTGGCCGGCATTTCCGCGTATACCAATAATCGAACTCATATTTATGATGGAACCTTTTTTAGCTTTCATCATTGGTCTGATAACCTGTTTTGTCATATTGAAAACACTCTTCAAATTTGTTTCCATCACTTCATCCCATTGAGCAGGACTGAGGCGCAACAACAAACTATCTTTGGATATACCGGCATTATTAATGCAAACATCAATGGTACCGTGTTCTTCTAATACTTCATTGACGAATTTTTCGCAATCCTCATATGATCCGGCGTTGCTTTTATATCCTTTTGCTTTGACACCGAATGACTGTAATTTTGTTTCAAGGCTTTTTGCTTTTTCTTCACTTGAGAGAAAACTAAATGCAATATGTGCACCCTGCTCGGCCATTCTCTGCGCAATCGCTTCGCCAATTCCACGCGCTGCACCTGTTATAACCACTATTTTGCCCTCTAATAGTTTCATTTCATTGGATTAAGTAGGCTCAAATATATTAATTGAAAAGTTTGCAGATAAATATAAATATCAATTTAAGCCTTTCAGGTGAACCGTGAATCTGATTTATAAAAAGAATTTATTACTATTTCCGAGGGCACTGAAACTTTTTTACGGCTGAATTTCCGAGCGGTTATTGTAGTTTCATCATCACCAAAAGTTCGTCAACATAAGTACGGTCATTTGAAAGTCGTGGAACCTTATGCTGTCCACCAAGTTTCCCTTTTTTGCGAAGCCAGCTGGTGAATAATCCTTTTGGAACAGATTTTATAATAGGTAATCGAAGGGCAATATTTTTATGCCGTTTGGCTTCGTAATCACTGTTTAACTCTTTGAGTGCTTTATCAAGCTCTTCGGCAAACTGAGTTATATTTTCGGGTTCTTTTTCAAATTCCACCAACCATTCGTGTGCGCCGTTAGTATGATCTCCAAAATATACGGGCGCTGCTGTATAGTCATTAACAACCGAGCCTGACCTGTTTGCAGCACGAACAATCGCAGAGTCGGCATTGTCAACAATCACTTCTTCTCCAAAAGCATTCATGAAATGTTTTAGTCTTCCGCTTACTTTTATGCGGTAAGGACCCAGACGTGTAAACTGAACAGTATCTCCAACCAGATAACGCCAGAGACCGCCATTGGTGCTGATGACCAGTGCGTAATTTTTCCCTAGCTCCACATCCTTCAGGCCAATGGTTTGAGGAATGGGTTTGCCGTATTCTTCTACCGGCATGAATTCCATGAAAATGCCATGATTCGTAAAAAGAAGCATTCCATCTTCTCCGGGTGAATCCTGTGCGGCAAAAAAACCTTCGCTGGCATTATACATTTCAAGGTAGTTAATATCGCCACCCATGATTTTTGTGAATTGCTCACGGTAAGGAGTAAACGAAACGCCACCATGTATATACAACTCCAGGGAAGGCCATACTTCCAGTATATTTTTTTTACCAGTATTTTCCAGAATTCTTTTTAGTAAAACAAGGGTCCAGGTGGGAACACCGGAAATAGATGTTACATTTTCCCGGATTGTGTTTTCAGCCATCTGACTGATTTTATTTTCCCATTCATCCAGTAAAGCAATATGCAATTCAGGTGTACGTATCCAGTTTCCCCAGAAGGGCGAGTTTTGAAGCAATACAGCACTGA
>DATHPV010000220.1:0-3136 GCA_035483495.1 Puia sp. | reverse complement strand
ATGTTGTGCTGAACAACGGTACAAAACCTGAGCGCGTACTGGCAGGATTGAAGAAAATATTTGAGGATAATTCGGGGGACGATGCGAAAAAAAATAATTATAAATGGGACTATCTTTTACAACCCCTGGATGATATTCATTTTAATAACCAATACGGAGATTTCGGCATACCTCTGGCAAACAAGACAACATTGTTGAGTCTGATATTGGTTGCTGTTTTCCTCTTAGCCCTGGGCAGTATAAATTTTATCAACCTGAGTACGGCGCAGGCTTCACAGAGGGCAAAAGAAATTGGCATTCGCAAAACGATGGGAAGCCTGAAATACCAGTTGATAATGCAATTTCTGAGTGAAACATTTATTATTACTTTAATTGCTTCGATATTATCATTCGCTCTTACACCTGTTTTGCTCAAATTATTTTCAGATTTTATACCCGAAGGACTTCAGTTTTCTATGAATGATCCTTTTCTTATTCTGTTTTTGGTATTACTTGTAATAACCGTTAGTTTATTAGCCGGATTTTATCCCGCGGTTGTTCTATCTTCTGCGAAGCCAATACAGGTTCTTAAAAACCAGGCGTCTCAGGGCACTGCCAGAACGAGAGGTGCGTGGATACGGCAAACACTCACGGTCGCGCAATTTATTATTGCCCAGGCCTTTATTATGGGAACATTTCTGGTCAGCAAACAAATCAGGTTCATGCTGAATAGAGATTTGGGTTTCAGTAAAGACGCAATCCTCAGTTTTAATACGCCTTACGCCGATACCTCTGTTTCAAAGAGATATTATTTGCTTAATGAACTAAAAAAAATACCCGGAATTAATCTCAGTAGCCTGGGAAATGACGTGCCTTCTTCATTTGGATGGTGGACGACTATATTGAAATACCAAAACGGAAAAAAAGATATTCAAACGCAAATAGAGTTAAAAGCCGGTGATACAAACTATTTAAAACTTTTTCAAATCAAACTGCTTGCGGGGAGATATTTGCGACCTTCAGACACTACAAAGGAAATTCTGATAAATGAAAACTGTATGCATTTTCTGGGTTTTCAAAATCCACAGGATGTTATTGGTAAAATGGTTAAGTTGGATGATAAGACCGTTCCTGTTGTAGGTATTATGAAAGATTTTCACGCACATCCTTTGAACTACAAAATTGCGCCGCTGGCTTTTTGCCAGAATATGGATAACTGCCGTGAAATTATGGTGGCTTTGAAACCGGAATTAACTAAAGATTTTACTTCTGCAGATGTATCAGGAACCAGCAAAGAAAATAATTGGAACGAAGTCATAGCTAAAATGAAAGTTGCTTTTACTAAGACTTACCCGCAGGAAAATTTCGATTATACGTTTTTTGATGAGGATATTGCCAAAGCGTATGGTGAACAGCAAAATATTTCCAGTCTTTTGAAATGGGCAACCGGTCTCACAGTTTTCATAAGCTGCCTTGGATTACTGGGACTGGTGATTTATACAACCAACCATCGTGTAAAAGAAATCGGTGTGCGTAAAGTGCTCGGAGCTTCAGTCGGCCAGATTGTTTCCATTTTGTCAAAGGATTTTATCAAACTGGTTGTCATTGCATTTGTGGCAGCAACACCTATAGCCTGGTGGGGGTTACATAAATGGCTCGACGATTTTGCATTCAGAACAGAGATAAGCTGGTGGGTTTTTGTTGTAAGCGGACTTGGCATGATCGTGATTGCACTGATCACATTAAGTGTCCAGACAATCCGTGCTGCGATGGCGAATCCCGTTAACAGCTTACGATCAGAATAGGCTGAAGGCTTAAAGCGTAAGGCTCAAGGCAAGTTTGAGAGAGTGGGTCAAGAACTCATAACCCATAAATCATAATAAAAAAGCTTTGCGCCTTTGGCGTTAAGCCTTCCGCCTACTTCAACAGCTGATACGCAATCAAACTAGCCACGTAGGCAAGACCCGTCATGTAGACCAATTGAATGATGGGCCATTTCCAACCGCGGGTTTCCCGCTTTACCACAGCAAGTGTACTCATACATTGCATGGCAAATGCATAAAAAATCATCAGGGAGACGGCCGTTGCGAGTGTATATACTTTGGTCCCGTCTTCTCTTGTAGCAGAGGCCATTCTTTCGCGCAGTGTTTGTGGATTTGCATTCTTGCCACCTTCCACGCTGTATAATGTTGCCATTGTGCCGATAAAGACTTCTCTGGCAGCAAAGGAAGTGATCAGCGCTATGCCAATCTTCCAGTCGTATCCAAGTGGTTTAATAACCGGTTCGATTCCCCTGCCTAAAATGCCGGCGTATGAATTTTCCAGGTGTTCCGCATTTTTTGCTTTCATTTCTGAAGCAGGAGCATTGGCATATTTTTCATCAACGGTATGCATGCGTCCTTTCGGGCCGTAACTGCTCAATGCCCATAATATCATGCTGATCACAATGATGACCTTGCCCGCATCACGAACAAATATTTTTGCCTTACTCAACATCGTGATGGCTACATTATTCCATCTTGGTGCCCGATAGGTAGGAAGCTCGAGTATGAAAAAACTTTTTTCTTTTGAATGAATAAACCTTTTGGCGACGTATGAAACTATCAGTGCGGCGACTACACCCATCAGGTAGAGACCCATCATCACAAGGCCCTGCATATTAAAAAAGCCCCAGACATCTTTGTTGGGAACGGTAAGCGCGATGAGCATGGTGTAGACCGGTAGTCTGGCACTGCAGCTCATCAGAGGTGTTACCAGAATGGTGAGCAGCCTTTCTTTTTTGTTTTCTATATTCCTGCTGCTCATGATGGCCGGTACAGCACATGCAAAACCACTGATCATCGGCATTACCGACTTCCCGTTCAATCCCACTTTACGCATGAGCTTATCCGTTAGAAAACTGATGCGTGCCATGTAACCCGTATCTTCCAGTACGGTAATTAGTCCGAAGAGGATCATGATCTGTGGTATAAAAACCAGAATGCCACTAAGACCTGCGAGCAGGCCGTTGACCATCAGATCGCGAAACCATCCGTCCGGCAGTTGAGCTGAAACCCAGCTGGTCATTTTTGTGAGTGACCAGTCGAGCCCGTCCATGGGAAAGCGGGCAAGCCAGAAAACGCTTTGAAAAAGAAAAAAGAGAACGGTGATTAAGATA
>DATHPV010000219.1:0-3858 GCA_035483495.1 Puia sp. | reverse complement strand
TTCTCAGCCAGAAAACCCATTGTCACTGCAAGAAAAATCATCACAAATTCCAGGATGTATTCTATAAAGTGCTTCTTTTTATGATGTAAATCGGGATGTTTATGAACTTCCATTTTCCAGTTTTGATTATTCAGGGATCTTTATAAATTTTGAATATATCTATTTTTATTTCGTTGTACTGATACCCATTTTTTTACCAAGCTTTTCGTATTCGACATCGTTGGGTTCCCAAAGTTCAAGCTTATTTCCTTCCATATCCATAATATGAACAAATTTTCCATACTCAACTGTTTCAATTTTGTCCACTATTGTTACACTGTCTTTACGGAGTTGATCAACTAACGCTTCTAAATTCTCAACCCGGTAGTTGATCATAAAATCTTTGGCAGAAGGTAAAAAGTATTTCGTTTTTTCAGAAAACGGACTCCATTGTGTGAATCCCTTTTTTGATGAATCTGCACCCTGCCTCCATTCAAAAACTGCTCCATACTGGTTTGTGTTTAAACCGAGATGTATCCGATACCATTCTCTCATTTTGCCGGGGTTATCGCATTTGAAAAAGATGCCTCCAATGCCTGTCGCTTTTTTCTGAGAAGGTTGACCGGTATTAATTTTTGTAATGAATGATTTAAAAGCAAATCCAAGAGCGAATGATGTAACGAGTATCAGCGTAAATAATAATTTCTTTTTCATATTTGTCAGAATTGAAGTTATGAAGTGTCGTGCTTTGCTTACCGATAGTATTTAGTTTCTTCCTCAGCCAGATGTAACAGGTAGTAACAATAGACCAATTGTCCCTTGCGAATACTTGACAATCTAAAGTATTCATTGGCTGCATGCCATTTTTCATCGGTCAGTTCAAAACCTAACGGGTATGCATATAACCCCAACACTTCTTTTACAGAACGCATGGCGCCAACGCTGCCGCCGCTGGCATACTGGTAGGGTTCTTTGCCGTAGATTCTTGTAAGAACATCTGAGATATAGCGATATTCTTTTGTATTGGCAGGAAGAGTCACAGGACTTGCATAACCATCCGATAATTTATAGGTGATCGTGGCGCCTGGCGGACAATTTTTGTTAATGTGTTTTACGATAAGAGCAACAATCTCATTACCATTCTGATTATTTACCAGTCTGCAAGTAATTCTTGCCATAGCATTACCAGGAATCACATTTGAGTGTCCTTCAGTAGCGGTATAACCACCCTGCATACCTACTATTTCAAGCGTAGGACGATACCAGATCCTTTCAAGTGGCGAATAAGAAGTATCTCCTACTTCGGCTGTAGTGCCTAATATTTTCATGTCTGTTGCAGGGTCGTAGGGAATTTTTTTGATCATTGCTTTTTGCTCCGCAGTAACGGGCACCACTTTATCATAGAATCCTTCCACCGCCACATTTCCCGCTTTGTCGTAAAACGAACTGATGATCTGAGCCATGTCTACGACTGCATTGGGAGTTTTTCCACCAAATTCACCGGAATGTGCATCTGTGTTTGCAGTCTTTATTGAGAATTCCATGCGTACAGAACCTCTTAAACTCACGGTGATCGCAGGCGTATTTTCATTATACTGACCATCATCGGCATTCAATACAAAATCTGCTTTTAACAGCTCCTTATTCTTTTCCAGAAAACTCTTGAAATAAGGACTTCCCATCTCTTCATTACCCTCGAACATGAATTTCACGTTCACAGGCAGTTTCCCATCTACATGAAGCATCGCTTCGATGGCCAGTATTGTTATCATCACACCACTTTTGTCGTCGCTGGCACCGCGGCCAAATATTTTTCCATCTTTTATCACGGGAGAAAATGGTGGATTGTCCCACTCAGATTCTTTCACAGGCTGTACATCATAGTGAGCATAAATTAAAACGGTTGGTTTGCCAGGAGCTTTATCCCAACTTGCGTATACAACGGGGTTCCCTTCCGTTGGTATAAGTTGCACATTGGCCATCCCGATTGCTTTCAGTTTATTTGCTATCCATGAAGCTGCTTTTGCAGCATCAGGCTTGTGTGACGGAATAGATGATATAGCTGGAATAGACACGATTTCCAGGTACTCTTTAAGATGTGCATCATTGTTGTCATCAATATATTTTTCGTAAGCGGTCAGAGATGGTTTTGTTTTCTGTGCGCTTGAGCTGGTACCAACGAAAATAATAAGACAGAAAATTAAAAGGACTGGAGATTTTAAAATCGGCATTGTGGATTTTTATAATTGTTCCAATAGCATGAAAACTTAATCTCAAATATATATTATAAAACGGCTGTAATATTTCAAGGCGCGCTGACAATCGGTTTCCGAATATTTTCTGCGGCTTTTTATTCAATCTCTCTTGTCCCCGATGCAATCAGGCACATGGCTATACCCACGTTTTTTGTATTTTGTTGAATTTCACCATTGCTGCAGGCTTCCGCTTTGAAACAACATAGATATGAATTTGCCCGTCGCGGTATGTCAACTATAAAGGAATAGAGCGAATTATCACTTAATAATTTATCAGGTAAAACAAAAGGAATCGTTTTAATCCTGTTGTTTTTAAAATCGGGGAATAGAAAAATGAGCGTGATGCGGAACGCCGTGATATCGGATTTCCTTTCCAGAAAACGCTTACTTAAAGTATAGTTGAGATTGACTTTCAGAATCGAAAATTCATCATCAGGCTTTATATCATCGCTGACTCCCATAATCCTGCTTGTCAGGTACGCTGTATTAAAATCCCAATTCGCAATTCCGGCAACACTATATGCTTCACCGTTTTTTGCCTGTGAGGCAAAATGTTTAACCAGTCTTTGCCAGATCATGCCGCCTTTAAAGTTTTCCCGAAAGGGTTGCAGCGCATCCATGATTAGCTTAGCCGGAGCTGTACTTTCCCGAAGACGCTTACCGTGGGCTTTCATCGCCTTATTGAGAACAGCTTTGGATTTGGAACCTCTCGGCGCACGCTCATGCACGCCGTAGGCTTTACTTTTTACAACGATTTTTTCGGCCGGATTTTTGCGCAATTTCTTCTTAGCAGGCATACATACTTTTCTTCAAAAATATTAAATTCCGCGAATCTGCAGGAACCTTACAGGGACAATATAGGAACCTTATAGGGACCCTTCTCCAGTATGACACCTTCCTGACAAGGGCTGGCCAGGCTCCTGACAAAAGCTGCAGTATTGATTTTATTAGTCGTTCCCAAGACAAAATCATTTATCAATGCCTGAATATTTTTTTTAAGTAGCCCTGTATCCAAATAACCTGCCTATAGGACCAACCAGATTGTGATTCAACCCGTTTCTTCCATACTAAAAGCTACGGTGTTAATTTGAGATTTTTACCGTAGGCCCAAATTATAATGAATATGACCGACAGCCTTTTAAATGTCGCGATTGAAAGTACCAGCTAAATCGCGAATAAAATAGTTTTGCAGGTCAGATCTAAAGTACGACCGTCTTAATATTGATCTGAATATTATTAATTTCACTTGGGTAATTGCAGGCTACCGGGAAATCAAATCTCCGCCGGGACCATCAAAATTTACTGACACTGAAGCAGACAAAGTAAAACGAATTAATTGAGATACTTATGGGGGAGAATAATCGGATAAAAAAACATTATTTGGTAGAAAAAAAATCTGTGATCAATGCACGTCCTCAGGACATTTTCAAAGTATTGATGAATGTGGAAAGATGGAACCAATGGACAAAATCGATCACCGAAATATCGATTTTAAACAGCAGGCAACTTGCGCCAGGCGTTAAAATAAAAGTACTTCAACCAAAACTGCCTCCGACAATTTGGATAATTAAGGAAATAATCACGGATAAGCTGCTCACCTGGGAGAAAAGATATTTCGGTTTCA